>NZ_CALLUR010000085.1:0-5664 GCF_938010445.1 uncultured Thermus sp. | reverse complement strand
CTTCCTAACGACCTTCAACGTGGGGAGGGGCCGGCCGGGATGGGCTGTGGCCTACACGCCCATGCGCCCACCCGAAGGGGTGGAAGGAGGGATTTAATGGGTATCCGGGCCTTGTTGGTGGGGATGCTGGTGGGCTTGGGTGTGGCCTTTGCCCAAGGCCTGGTCAAGGGCCTTACGCCTGGGGAGTTGGAGGGGCTTTTGCGGGAGATGGGGTTGGGCTACGAAAAGAGGGGGGAGGGGCTTTTCCTTTTGAAGTTGGAGAAGGCCCTCAAGGTGTGGGTGGAGTTGGATTGGTGTGAGGAGGGGCGGTGCGGCTTGGTAGCCCTTTACGCCGGGTTTAGAAAGGATGGTGTGAGCCTCGAGCAAATCAACCGCTGGAATCGCGAGCGCCGCTTTAGCCGAGCCTATCTGGACGAGGATGGGGACCTTTGGGTGGAGTGGGAGCTGGACCTGACGGAGGGGGTGAGCCGGGAAACGGTAAAGGAGTTTTTCCGCCTCTTCACCGAAACCACCATACCCACGTTCATGGAACATATCGGATTTTCCCCCTAGGTTATCCTTAGGGCTGTGGCGGCGTTGGTGGTCTACAAGGGCAGGCCCGCCCTGGCCGAGGAAAAGGGGGACAAGCTGGAGCTCACCCTGCCCGGGGGAGAACGGGCCCGGGTGCGCCCCAAGGATGTCCTTTGGCTCCACCCGGGGCCGGCCTCCTTGGAGCTGAACGTGCCCGAAGGCGAGGAGGAGGCTGCCTGGGAGCTTTTGCAAGGGCAGGCGGTGGACCTGAGGGAGTTGGCCGAGCTGGTCTTCGGCGCCTACACCCCGGAGACGGCCTATGGGGCCTATGTCTTGGCCCAGAAAGGGGAACGGTTTTACCTGGAAGGGGAAAAGGTGAGGGCCCGGGCCCCCGAGGAGCTTAAGGCCCTTCTCCAGGCCAAACGGGAGCGGGAGGAAAGGGAGCGCCGCTTGGCCGAGGGGCTTGAGCGGCTGCGCCAGGGGGTCCTGGCCTTGGAGGACCGCCCCCTGGTCCAGGAGGTGGAGGCCATGGCCTTGGGGGAGAGGAAGGAAAGCCGGGTGCTTAGGGCCTTGGGCCAGCCCGAAACCCCCGAGGCGGCCCACGCCCTGCTCCTGCGCCTAGGGGTGTGGCGGCGGGAGAACCCGCACCCTAGGCGTTTGGGCCTGAGCCTTTCCCCCCCGGACCTCCCTGTGCCCCCTCTGCCCCAGGAAAAGCGGGTGGACCTCACCCATCTCCCCGCCTACGCCATTGACGACGAGGAAAGCCAGGACCCAGACGATGCCGTCTATGCGGAAAGGGTGGCGGAGGGCTTCCGGCTATGGGTGCACGTGGCCGATGTGGCGGCCTTGGTGGCGCCTTTCAGCCCTTTGGACCTGGAGGCCCTGCGCCGGGGGGCCAACCTGTACCTGCCCGAGGGCACGGTGCCCATGCTCCCTCCTGGGGTCACGGAGGCCCTGGGCCTGGGGCTACAGGAGGTTTCCCCGGCCCTCACCTTTGCCCTCACGGTTTCCCGGGAAGGGGAGGTTCTGGACGAAGAGGTCTTCCTGAGCTGGGTGCGGGTGAAAAGGCTGAGCTACCAGGAGGCCCTGGGGGTGGCGGAGCTGGAGCCCTTGAAGGAGCTGGCCCTGGCCTTCCGGCGAAGGCGCCTGGCCCAGGGGGGCCTCGAGCTCCACCTTCCCGAGGCCAAGGTGCGCCTGGAAGGGGACGAGATCCGCATCCGCCCCCTAGAGGCCTACGAAAGCCGCATCTGGGTGCAGGAGGCCATGCACCTGGCGGGCTATGCCGCTGCCCACCTGGCCTATAGGGAAGGCCTGCCCTTCCCCTACGCCACCCAGGAGGCCCCCTCTAAGCGGGTGGAAGGGGAGGGTCTAAGCGCCATGTGGGAACAGCGGAAGGCCCTGAAACGGGCCCAGCTCAAGGCGGTTCCGGCCCCCCATAAGGGCCTTGGCCTTCCCCTTTACGCCCAGGTGACCAGCCCCCTGAGGCGCTACTTGGACCTGGTGGCCCACCAGCAGCTCAGGGCCTGGCTAAAGGGGGACAAGCCCCTTTCCCAGGAGGAGGTCCTCCAGAGGGTGGGGGCGGCGGAGGCCATGGCCGACCTGGTGCGGGAGGGGGAGAGGAAGAGCAAGCTCCACTGGACCCTGGTGTACCTGAGGGAAAAGGGGTACGAGGGGAGGGGGGTCTTGGTGGAGAAGAGGGGAGGGCAGGGGGTCTTTCTCCTGCCGGAGCTTGGCCTTAGCGCCCAGGTGGCCCTTCCTGGGCCCTTACCCCTGGACGCCGAGGTCACCCTCCGCTTCCTGGAGGCGGATCTTCCCCGCCTCGAGGCCCGCTTCGCCCTCCTCTAGTCCATGTGCTGGATCAAGGCCTGGCCAAACTCGCTGGTCTTGAGGAGGGTGGCGGGCTTGCCCTCCGCCTGCAGGAGGCGGTGGAAATCGTAGGTGACCAGGCCCTTGGCGATGGTGCGCTCCATGGCCTGGAGGATGAGGTCCGCCGCCTCGTTCCAGCCAAGGTAGCGGAGCATCATCTCCCCGGAGAGGATGACGCTGGAGGGGTTCACCTTGTCCTGGCCCGCATACTTGGGGGCGGTGCCGTGGGTGGCCTCAAAGACCGCATGCCCCGTGAGGTAGTTGATGTTGGCCCCGGGGGCGATGCCGATCCCGCCCACCTGGGCCGCCAGGGCGTCGGAGATGTAGTCCCCGTTCAGGTTCAAGGTGGCGATCACCGAGTACTCGTCGGGGCGGAGGAGGATCTGCTGCAGGAAGTTGTCGGCGATCATGTCCTTGATGACGATGTCCCGGCCCGTTTTGGGGTTTTTCAGCACGTGCCAGGGACCCCCATCCAGGGGTGTGGCCCCATACCTCTCTCGGGCCAGGGCATAGCCCCACTCCCGGAAGGCCCCTTCCGTGAACTTCATGATGTTGCCCTTGTGCACCAGGGTGACGCTGGGGAGGTCCTCCTTGATGGCGTAGTCCAGGGCGGCGGCCACCAGGCGCTCCGTGCCCTCCTTGGAAACCGGCTTGATGCCGATGCCCGAGGTTTCGGGGAAGCGGATCTTGGCGTAGGCCTTGGGGAACTCCCGCTTGAGGAAGTCCAGGACCTTTTGCACCTCCTCGCTGCCCGCAGGCCACTCAATCCCCGCATAGATGTCCTCGGTGTTTTCCCGGAAGATGACCATGTTGACCAGCTCCGGGTGCTTCACCGGGCTTGGCACCCCCTTGAACCAGCGCACCGGACGCACGCAGGCGTAAAGGTCCAGCTCCTGCCTGAGGGCCACGTTGATGGAGCGGATCCCCCCGCCCACCGGGGTGGTCAGGGGGCCCTTGATGGCCACCAGGTATTCCCGGATGAAGTCCAAGGTTTCCTGCGGGAGCCAGATGGGCTCCCCGTAGACGGCATTGGCCTTTTCCCCAGCGTAGATCTCCACCCAGGCGATTCTGCGCCTCCCCCCGTAGGCCCTTTCTACCGCAGCGTCTAATACGGGCTTGGCGGCTCTCCAGATGTCGGGGCCGGTCCCATCCCCCTCAATGAAGCCGATGATGGGACGGTCGGGAACCTGGAGAACCCCGTCCTTGATGGCAATCCTTTCGCCTTCTTCGGGGATACGGATGTGTTGGTAGCCCATGGCCAACCTCCGGGGCATAGCATACCCCCTTTGAGGGGGAAGGGTGTCCTAGACTGGGGGCATGCCCGATGCCCTGGTGGTGGGAGCGGGGATCGTGGGGGCGGCCTGCGCCTGCCGTTTGGCCCAGGCGGGGCTTCGGGTGCGGCTCCTGGAAAAGGAGGCCACCTTTGCCCAAGGCTCCACCGGGAGAAGCGCTGCTGGGGTGCGGGTGCAGTTCTCCGAGCCCTTGAACGTGCTCCTTTCCTACCATTCCATCCTGGAGTACCAAGGGATTCCTGAGGCCGGCTACCGGCCCATAGGGTACCTTTTTCTGGTGCCGGAAGGCCTTAGGGAGGCCCAGGAGGAGGCCTTGGCCACCCAAAGGGCCTTGGGGGTACCGGTGGCCAAGCTTTCCCTAAGGGAGGCCCAGGCCCACGTGCCCTTTCGGGAAGAGGGCTTGGCCTACGCCACCTATGGCCCCATGGATGGGGTGATAGACCCCCACGGGGTCACGGCCTATTACCTCAGGGAGGCCAGGCGGCTTGGGGCTGAGGTGCGCTTTTCCGAGCCCCTGATCTCCGCCCACAGGGAAAAGGGCCTCTGGTGGGTTAGGACCCCCAAGGGGGAGGTGGAGGCCCCCTTTCTCCTCCTGTGCACCGGGGCCTGGACGGGGGAGGTGGGGAAAAGGCTTGGCCTGGAGATCCCCATAGCGCCCGTGCGCCGCATGGTCTTTGCCACGGGCCCAGCGCCCTTTTCCCACGCCTTTCCCCTCACCATAGACCTGGCCACGGGCTTCTACCTGCGCTCCGAAGGGACAAGGGTGCTCTTTGGCCGTTCCAATCCGGACGAACCCCCTGGGTTCCAAGAGGGCATGGACTGGGGGTGGCTGGGGCCGACCCTCGAGGCGGGCCTTTCCCGCTTCCCCTTCCTGGAGGGGCTCACCCTGGACCGGAAGGCCAGCTGGTGGGGCTACTACGAGATGACCCCCGACGCCAACCCCATCCTGGGTTTCGTGGAGGAGGGGCTGTTGGTGGCGGCGGGCTTTTCCGGCCACGGGGTGCAACAGGCGGCCATGGTGGGGAGGCTCATGGCCGAAGAGGTGGTCCATGGAGAGGCCCGGAGCCTGGACCTAAGCCCTTTTCGCCTGGAGCGCTTCCAGAAGGGAGCCCTTTTGCGGGAGCGGGGGATTGTGTAGGCTGAAGGGGTCCTTCAAAGTGGCCTTTTGGCCCGTTGGGGGGAAAGGGGTTTTATGAGGGGATTGCTGGCGGCATTCGTGTTTTTGGGATTGGCCTTGGGGCAGGCTGTGGTCAAGGGCTTAAGCCCGGCGGAGGTGGAGGGGGTCTTGAGGCAGGCGGGCCTCAGCTACGAAAGGGTGGACGCTCGGGAGTTCCGTTTGCCAATGGCCGGCTTGGAGAAGGTCTGGCTTTACCTGGACTACTGCCAGGAGGAGCGCTGTGGGGTGTTGACCCTCAGCGCCGGCTTTACCCTGGATGGGGGGTTGGGCCTCGAGGTCCTAAACGCCTGGAACCGGGACCGCCGCTTTAGCCGGGCCTTTTTGGATGAGGAGGGGACGGCGTGGGTGGAGTCGGACCTGGACCTTACGGGTGGCGTGAGCCTAGGGGCGGTGAGGGCCTTCTTGGACCTTTTTGCCGAGGAAATCCTCCCCGACTTCATGGACCACATCGGCTTTGAGCCTTGACCGCCAGAGGGCCCTCCCCTAAGATGGGGAGTGCCTGGTGCGCCCGTGGCGGCGTAGCTCAGGTGGTCAGAGCACACGACTCATAATCGTGGTGTCGTGGGTTCGAGTCCCACCGCCGCCACCAGCAGGTGCCGGGCTCCCTAGGGTCTAGTTTTGGGAGCCCGGTTTTGCTGTATCCTGACCCGGCAATAGCCTAAGGGACCAGGAGGTTGTTACACTGAGGAAACGGGTCCGGGATCCCCCCGGTCGCCCTGGGAGGCCTATGCGTGCCCACATCATTACCTTTGGATGCCAGATGAACGAGTACGACTCCCACCTGGTGGCCAGCGAGCTGGTGAGCCTGGGGTGGGAGCT
>NZ_CALLUR010000084.1:0-16429 GCF_938010445.1 uncultured Thermus sp. | reverse complement strand
TGGCCTTCAGCCACCGCCTAGAAAGCCTGTTCAGCCGCTACCGCCCGGAGGTGGTGCGGGCCCAGATGAACCTCCTCACCTCCCACGACACCCCCCGCCTCCTTAGCCTCCTCAAGGGAAGCGTGGAGCGGGCCAGGCTGGCCTTGGCCCTCCTTTTCCTCCTACCCGGAAACCCTACGGTCTACTACGGGGAGGAGGTGGGCATGGAAGGGGGCCACGACCCCGAGAACCGGGGAGGTATGCTTTGGGAAACGGGCCGCTGGAAGGAGGAGATACGGCAAACCGTGCGGCGCCTGGCCCGCCTGCGCCAAGAACACCCCGAGCTCCGCAACGCTCCCTATGGGCGGGTCTACGCCGTGGATGGGCACCTGGCCTTCACCCGGGGCCCCTACCTGGTGGTGGTGAACGCCACCCCCGAGCCCTTCCGCCAGGACTTTCCCCTGCATGGGGCCTTGCCTCGAGGGGCCCAGGCCGTGGACCTGCTCTCCGGTCAAATCTGCACCCCCATGGGCGGACGCCTTTGCGGACCCGAGCTGCCCCCCTTTTCCTTGGCCGTCTGGGTGGAGGTCTAGGGCCAGACGCCCTCAAAGCGCAGAAGCCAGGCCTTAAGCCCCTCCTGCCCGGCAAACCCCCCCAGCCGCCCATCGGCGTGGATCACCCGGTGGGCGGGCACCAGGAGGAAAAAGGGCGAGGCCCGCAGCCCCGCCCCCACCGCCCTGGGGGATAGGCCAAGCTCCCGGGCCAGGCTGCCGTAGCTTTCCCTGCGCCCATAGGGGATCAGGCGCACCCGTTCGTAAAGGGCTACCCGCATGGGGGAAAGACCCTCATAATCTAGGGGGATATCCAGAAAGTCCGGCTTTGCCCCAGCGAAGTAGGCCAAAACCCTCTCCCGCACCGCTTCCGCCAAAGGCCCTCGAGCCTCGAGCCCCCGGGGGAAAAGGGCCGGCTCCAGAACCCGCACCCCCTGAGGGCCCACCTGGAGCCACAGGCCACCGATGGGGGTAGGAATCCACATGGCGCCTTAGCGGGAAGCCCAGGGGAGCCCCCCAGGTCCACCCAGCAGGAGGTCCGAAAGGAAGGTGCCGGAGAAGTAGTACCCCAGGATCTCCCGGTAGCCATACCCCGCCTCCGCCATGCCCTTGGCCCCCCACTGGGAAAGGCCCACCCCATGCCCTGCCCCCCGGCCCAAAGCCTCCCAACCCTTAAACTCCACCAAAGCCGAGGGCAGGCCCAGGTTGCGCACCAGCCGCTGGGCCTCAGGACCCCCTACCTCTACCCCGAGAAGCCTAAGCCGCCACACCCGGCCCGAGGGGCTCCTTTCCAGGACCAAGGGCGGCTCCTCCGACCTGGGGAGGTACCCCATGGCCCGCAGCACCCCTTCCGCCTTCTTCGGGCTCACGGTAAGCTGCCACTGGCTCCTCGGACCCCGGGCGTAAGGGTCAGGCCGCGGCCGCAGATAGGGAAGGGCCCTTTGAAAGACCTCCTCGCTCCCTGCGGTCATGCCCCCGGAATCCGCATGGTAAAGGGCAGAAATAGCCTGCCCCTGGTAGCTCAACACCTTGCCCCAGGTAGCCCGCACCGCCTCCGTATGCCTGGCCTTCTCCGCTGGGATCCCCAGGTAGACCTGGCAGTTCTCGCTGGCGCAGAGGTCATACGCGGCCCGGGGATTCAAGCGGTTTACGGCGAAGGTCCGGGCCACCACCGCCTGGGCCTTGAGGGCCTCCAGGGGAAAGCTTTCGGGCATCTCGGCGGGAAGGACTCCCAAAAGGTAATCCTCCAAAGGCACCAGGTTCACCACCAAAAGCCTTCCCCCTTGGGCCAAAAGGCGCACCCCACCCCGGTAAGACCGCCCTTCCAGACGGAAATAGGGTCCAGGAAACTCCCAAAGGGGCTGGACCCTGCCCTCTACCCAGACCCCCTGGGGCAGGCTCCGGACCCGCACCACCCCCTGGAGTTCGGGTAGGAAGAGGGAAACCTCCCTTCCCTCCGCTATTTCCTGGAGCAGAACCCTGAGGGTAGGCCCCGCCGAGGCCTCCCCTTTAACCTCCTGGGCTTGGGCCAGGAAGGGGGCCAGCAAGACCCATACCAGGATGCCCTTTAACCCCTGCACCATACCTTGCCCCCATCCTACACCAGGAACTTAGCCCAAGACCAAGGTGGCCTTGCCCTGAAGAGGCGCTTCTTGGAGCCGGGGAAGGGCCTCGAGGTGGCGCAGGGCGTACATGGCAAAGGGATAGACCCGCTCCTGAGGCAAGCCCCGGGGAAGAAGGTGCCGCTTTAGGCGTTCCAAGTGGTGGAGGAGGACGGCATCCCGGGCCATGCGGGTGCGAAGGAGCTTCTTCAAAAGCCTTTCCCCTTCCCCCCTTAGGCGTGCCCCATACCGGCGGAAGGGCCTCTCCAAGGTGGGCTCCAAGGCCCTGGCCCTTTCGCCCAAGGCCTCCACCTCCTCCACAAGGCGCAAAAGCTCCGCCTCCAACTCCCTAAACTCCTCCAGCACCCCCCTCACCGCATCCAAAAAGGCCTCCTCCCCCCTTTCCCCAAAGGCCCAGGGGTCTAGCCGGTACCTCTTCAGGATGCGCCCAAGGGGAGGCTCCAACACCAGGGCCCTTAGGCGGAGGAAGAGGGCGGGCATAGGTACGCCATAGAGGGCGTAAACCCGGGAAAGCTCCGCCACATAGCGAAACTCGTTGGGCCCCACCACGAAGCCCGCTGTGGGCAACACCAGGTCCTGGAACACCGGCCTGAGCCCTGCGGCCGGGGTGAGGCGGCTGGGATCCGCCCAAAGAAGCTCCAAAAGCTCCTTCTTACTGTAGCGGCGTACCCCGTCGGTAAAGGTCCCGGCCTCGTAAAAGAGAAGCCTGCGCCCGTCGGTTTCTAGAAACAGGTTGGTGGCCCCTGGCTTACGCCGCAAAGGCGGCTTCCCCCCTAGGGTGCGGATGCGCTCCGCTTCCTGGTTGATGGCCTGGGCGCTTGCGGTAGGGTCTTCCAGCTCCCTTTCCAAGGCTTCCCGAAAGAGGGGCGCAAGCTCCTCGGCCATGGGGTCAAAGGGGATGAGGCCCCGGGGGCCCAGGAAGGCCAAAAGGGTACGGGCGAAGAACTCCGAAAGGGTGGCTCCCTCCAGGGCGTAGGCCACCCGGGAATCCCGGGCCCAAGGCCCCAAAAACTCCACCAGGGCCTTCCGGTAAGGGGCCAGGGAAAGGCGCCCTGCGGGCAGGGACGGCAGGGGCAGGGAAAGGGTGCGCACCTCCTCCTCCACCAGGAGGTGGAGGTGGCGCACCTCCTCCACATCGTGGTCCTGGGAGGCTACCCAGAAAAGGGCAGCCGCTCCCACCTTCTCCGCCAGTCCCAAGGCGGTATGGGCCTTATAGAAGGTGAGGGCCGGCCCCCCAAGGAGCCCCGCTTGCTGGCCCGTGACCACGGCCCCCCTCCCCAGACCCTCCAGGGCCGCAAAGACCTCCGGCGGCGCCTGGAGGCGCTTTAGGTAGGCTTCCAGGGCTGGGCGAAGATGGGGATGGCCCCTCCGGCCCAAACGCTCCCTGAGCGCCTCCTCCCCTTGGGGCAAACCCAGGAGGTGGGCCAAGGCCTGGATCTCCATGCCTCCAAGCCTATAGGGGTTCGGCAAGGCGGGCAAGGGCCTGGGGTTCCCGGACCTCCACCCGGCGGTAACCCAGGTCCACCAGGCCCGAAAGGGCCCACTCCCCCAGGAGCTTGGTCACGGTCTCCCGGGTGGCTCCCACCATGCGGGCCAGGTCCTGGTGGGAAAGGGCCACCTCCCCCTTTGCGCCCAACCTTAGGAGAAGCCGGGCCAGGCGCTGGCTCACGGAGAGGTGGTGCAGCTGCCAAAGCCGTTCCTCTGCCTCCTTCAGCCGGGCATACAGGGCCTCGAGGAGGAAGCGCTCCACCTCGGGAAAACGCGCCCGCAAGGAGGCCAGGGCTTCCTGGGGGGCGAAGAGGAACTCGGCGTAGGTTAAGGCGGTGGCCCCCGACGTGCGCTTCCTCCCCCCCACCAAAGCCTCTTCCCCAAAAAGCCCCCCGGGCCCCACCACCCCCAAGGTGGCGGGCTCCCCTTCCGCCGAGCGGGGCCCTTCCAGCCAGATAAGCCCTTCCCGCACCAGGTACACCCCGTCCGCCCGATCCCCTAAGGCGTAGAGGGGGGTGCCCCGCAAGGCCCTTTTGGGTTGGAAGATCCTGGCTGCCTCCCGCCGGGCCTCGAGGGAAAGCTCCTGGAACATGCCCCAAGTCTACAAAAAGAGGGGGGCCTTGGAGGCAGGCAAAAGCCCCCGGGCCTCGGCCTCGGCAAAAAGCCGGGCCACGGCCTTTTCCCCTTCCTCCCCCACCTCCCGGCTGAACTCGTTCACGTAGGTCCGCACATGGGCCCAGATGACCTCCTCGGAGAGCTCCTGGGCGTGGGCCTTCAGGTAGGGAAGGGTTTCCTCAGGGTGGGCCCAGGCGTATTCCAGGCTCCGCCGCACCGCTTCGTCCAGGGAGCGTATCAGGTCCTCCCCCAGGTCCCGCCGGGCCAGGATGCCCCCCAGGGGAAGGGGCAGGCCCGTCTCCCCCTCCCACCACTCCCCCAGGTCTACCAGCTTCGCCAGCCCGTACTGGGGATAGGTGAAGCGGCTTTCGTGGATGATGAGCCCCGCCTCCACCTCCCCTTGGGCCACCAAGGGGAGAATCCGGTCGTAGCGCACCTCCACCGGCTCAAACCCTTCCGCATACAGGGAAAGGAGCAAAAAGGCGGTGGTGTTCTGCCCCGGGATGGCCACCCTGGCCCCCCTTAGGCCCTTTAGGGGTTTTCGGGCCACCACCAAGGGGCCTACCCCTCTTCCCAGGGCCCCCCCGCTCCTTAGGGCCACGTACCGCTCCCGCACCCGGCCATAAGCGGCATAGGAGAGCTTGGTCAGGGGAAGCCTGCCCTCAAAGGCCCAGCGGTTTAGGGTTTCCACATCCTCCAAGACCGCCCTTACCGGCAAGGGACTCTCCACGAGGCCGTGGGTCAGGGCGTAGAAGATGAAGGTGTCGTTGGGGCAGGGGGAGTATCCCAGCTCTAAGGCGCCCATAGGCCTTACTGTACCCCTTTAAGGGCCTTTTTAAAGAGCTCGGGGGCAAAGGCCTTAAGGGCCCTAAGGAACCCCGTGGTCCCCCGGGCCCGCCCGGGGATCACATGGACCGGCACCCCCAGGCGTTCCGCCTCGAGGCGCACGGGCTCGGAGAAGTCGTGCCCCACGTAGCTGGACACGATCATAAGGCCATGGGCCTTTTCCAGGCGGTTTTGGATGCGCCTTAAGGCCTCTTTTCCTACCCCGGCCGTGTCGGCATCAAACCAGTCCACCTTAAGGCCCCGGGCCTCGAGGAGGGGAACCAGCCGGCTCCTAAGCTGCGTATGCCCGCCCACCACCAAAAGGTGCTCCCCGTGGAACTGGGGAATACCCTCCTGGAGGAGCTCCTCCTTGGTTTCCGGCAGGGCCTCGGGGCTTTCCCCCAAGGCCTTAAGGCCCCGGGCCACCGCCCTAAGCTCCTCCAAATAGAGGGATAGGCTTTCGTCGTGGGGCCTCAGGAATAGGAGGTTCCTCAGGACCTCCCGGGAAAGCTCCAGGTCCTTTTCCCGGTATAGGACCACCTCCAAGGCCTTTTGCCAGTACTCCGCCGCCTTTCCCCAGTTGCCCTGGGCCTCGTGGTGTTCCGCCAGGTCAAAGAGCACCTCCAGGGCCTGGGGGTGGGCCCTAAGCTCTTCCAAGAGCAGGGCCTCCACCTCCCCCGCCCGCCCTTCCCCATACAAAGCCGCCAGGTACTGCCCCCGCACCTCGCTGGCCTCGGGGCTTTCCCGAAAGGCGCGGGAAAGGCGGTAGCCCAGGGCCAAAAGCTCCAGGGGAGGCCTGGGGGTGCGGCCCAAGGCCTGGTAGAGGAGGTTAAAGGCCGCCCAGGGCCCCTCCAGCCTCTCCAAAAGGGCCAGTAGCCCCAGGAGGTCCGCCTCGGCCACCTCGCTTAGCCCCGCATCCCGGGCCCGGGAAAGGAGCTCCCGGGCCAGGACCTCCTCGCCCCCCTTGAGGGCCTCTTGGGCCAGGCTGAAGAGGTAGGGGGCGGGGTAGGCCCGTAGGGCATGGGCCCGCTTGTGGTCCCCCAGGACCTCCTTAAGGGGCCGCCTAAGGGCCCGCTTCACCTGGGCCAGGTGGTGGTAGGCCAGGCCCGCCACCTCCCCTTCCCCCCGCTCCGCCGCCCGCTCCAAAAGGCGCAGGGCCTCCAGGTAGCGTCCTTCCCGCTCGCGGAGCATGCCCAGAAGGAGGAGGGCCTCGGAGATCTCCGCCCGGGCCAAGGCCTCCGTGAGGTAGGGTTCCACGGACTTGAGGTCGTCCAGGGGCCGCACCTCGAGGGGCGAACGCACCCTTAGGGCCACCAGGGCCAGCCCCAAAAAGCCCTGGGCCTCGTCCAGGTCGGCAAGCCTCCGGGCGTACCGCTCCGCCCGGGCAAAAAGCCCCTGGATCAGGGCCGCCCTAAGGCCAAGCCGGAGCATCTCCCGGGTCAGGAGGCTTGGGGAGAGGTCCTCCACGAACTCCGCCCGGCGGCTTACCTCCGCCCACTCCCCTTCCCGGGCAAAGCGGCGCATGCGCTCGGTGATCCTTTCCAAGGCCTCCCGCACATACCCTTCCGCCTCGGGCAGGCCCGATTCCACAAACTGCCTCAAGGCGTCCGCATACCGGCCCAGGCTCAGGTAGACCCGGCCCAGGTAAATGCGGTACCGGCCGCCTCTTCCCGCCAGGGCCTCGAGGCGGGGCCTGGCCCTCTCGTACTCCCCGAGCTCCACCAGGACCATGGCCCTAAGGTCCTCCGCCTCCTCGGAAAGGGCCCGCCTTAAGGCCTCCTCCGCCTCCGCGTACCGGGAAAGGGCAAAAAGGGCCCGCCCCCTCAAGAAGGCGGCCTCCCCTTCCACCCCCTCCGCCAGGCGGGCCAGGACCTCGGCATACCGCCCCGCCTCCAAAAGCGCCCGCACCTCGGCAAGATCCTCCACCTGGGCCAAAACGGGAACCTGGGTCGGCTTTTCCAACTCCAAGGGAACCTCCTCCTGGAGCCAGGCCTCCTCCAAAAGCTCCGGCCTCCTCGCCAGCACCAGGAAGTACTCCCCTTCCCCCACCCGCTCCACCCCGTAAAACCCCAGGTGCCTTAGCCCCTCCTCCACCCCTTCCGGGCTCTTGCCCAAAAAAGGGCCGTGGCCGTAGACGAGAAGCCCCCCGGGCTTGAGAAGCCGGGCGAAGAGGGGCAGGCGGGCAAAGAAATCAAAGCGTTTCCAGAAGGCGGGGGCCTCGAGGCGGCTTTCCAGCTCCTGGTCCACAAAGCCCTCGGGGAACACGGAAAGGAGAAGCAGGGTGTCAAAGGGGGGAAGCTCCGCCTCCTCCGCCCAGGCGGCGTGCCAGGCCACCTCCGGCACCCGCTTCCTCCCCACTTCCACCACCTCCTCCACCCCGTCCAAGGCCACAAAGGAGAGTTCCGGGCGTTTCCCCTTCAGATACCCCACCAAGGCCCCGGTGAAAGCCCCCACCTCCAGCACCCTTCCTTCCAGCCTCGAGGGCACCTCCTTGGCATAGAACTCCAAAAAGGGAAGGTGCATGCCGTAGACCAGGGCCTCCCCCTTGGGCACCTTGAGGATTTCCCGGTAAAAACTTCGCACCGCCTCCTTCCCACCTCCGGAAAGGTAGGCCCGCCAGGCCTTGAGGAGGGGCTCCCGCTTGGCGGGGCTTCCCACCCTTTTGGCCAGCTCGGCCTCAAAGCGCCCCGGGGAAACCGGCCCCAAAACGCCGAACCGCTCCTTCAGGTAAAGCCTTAGCTCATCGGGCATTTGCCGGAAGTTTACCAAAGGGAAGGGAGGTTGGTCCAGCTAAACCCCCCGCCCAGGCATAACCCCAGGCGGGGGAAGCTTTAGCCTAGACTAAGCAGGCACCCGGGCGGTAAAGAGCTCGGCGTAGCGCCTTTTGGCCCGCATGGGGGCCCGGTGCCACACGTAGGAGGCCAGAAGGGGAAAGGCCAAGGTGGCCTCGGCGAAGACCATCTGGGAAAGGGCGGCGTCCACCTTACCCCAGCTTTGCGCCTCGGAAAGGGTGGAACCGGAAAGCCCCCCGTCCCGCTCATCGGCCACGGTGATCTGGATGGCGTACTTGTGCATCTCCACCTGGTGGCCCAGAACCTCCGCGGCCACCACGATGTCCTGGGCGAAGTTCTTGGGCACCCCACCCCCCAGCATCACCAAGCCGGTGGTGCCGGCTTTCAGCTTGATCTCCGTAAGCTCGCGGAAGTCGGCCACGGAGTCAATGGTCACGTGGGCCTTGGGGTTTTTCACCTGGTGGTAGACCAGGCCGAAGCCGGCGGAGGAGTCGGAGAAGGCGGGGACGAAGATGGGCACCCCCTCCTCGTAGGCGGCCCGCACGATGCTCCCTTCCCCCAGGCCCCTTTCCACCAGGTAGCGGCCCATGTGCCAGATGAACTCCCGGCTGGAGTAGGGCCTAGGCTCCAGGGAATCGGCGATCTCGGCGATGGTGTAGTCGGTGTGGCGGAGCTCTTCCTCGTCAATGTAGGTGTCGTAGATGCGGTCAATCCAAAGGCGCCTTAAGGTTTCGTCGTCGGCCTTGGGGTCCCCCTGGTAATGCCGGTGGCCCAGGGCCTCAAAGAAGTCCTGGTCCACGATGTTGGCCCCGGTGGCCACGATGGCGTCCACCAGGCCCTTCCTTATGAGGTCGTGGATGATGAGGCCTTGCCCCGCAGACACCAGGCTCCCCGCCAGGGTAAGGATGACGGCGGCGTCGTCCTCCAGCATGCGCAGGTAGATCTCCGCCGCCCGGTGGAGGTTTCTCGCCTGGAAGGCGGTCTTGCCCATGGCCTCGAGGATGGGCCCGGCGTCAAAGGCCTTGATGTCCATGGGGACCACGGGCGTAGAGAGGAGTTCCTTCTTCTCCATCATGCTCCTTTCTACGCGGGGTGGGCGTCGGGCGGCTCCCCCCTTGTTCGCGCCCCCTGCCTTTAGGGCAGGACTTCCAGTATACCACCCCCAGCGATGGGGGGGTAGACCTCCAAGGGGCCTTCCACCTCCTCCTCCAGCCCCACCGCCTTCTCCCCCACCGCCAAAAGCCAAACCTCCTCCAGGGGAATGGAAAGCTTCTCCAGGGCCTCCTTGGGCGTCTTGGCCTCCACCTCCAGGACCTCCCCAAAGCGCCTTAAATCCCCGTGAAGAATCACCTGCATCAATACCCCTCCAAAACCACATTCCTCAAAGGCTCCCCCCGCAGATACCGCCCCACCTGGTCCGCCAAAAACCGGGCCGCCCGGCGGTGGAACCCTTGGGAAAGCCCGGCCACGTGGGGGGTGATGAGGACCCCCGGGGCCCGCCAAAGGGGGTGGTCGGGCGGTAAGGGCTCGGGGTCGGTGACGTCCAAAGCCGCCCGAACCCTTCCCTCCCCTAGGGCCGCTAAAAGGGCCTCCGTGTCCACCACCGGCCCCCGGCCCGCGTTCACCAAGAGGGCCCCTGGCTTCATCCGGGAGAGGAACTCCCGGTCCACCAGCCCCCGGGTTTCGGGGGTAAGGGGAAGGAGGACCACCACCGCATCCACCTGGGGCAGGAGGTAGGGGAGGTCCTGGGGGGTGTAAACCCCAGGGCGGGCGTGCTTGGCCACGGGAAGCACCTCCACCCCAAAGGGCCTAAGCCGCTCCTCCACCGCCTTGCCGATGGAACCATAGCCCAAGAGGAGGACCCGCTGGCCCTCGAGGTCCGGAAGCACCCTGGGGGCCCAGCGCCCCTCCCCTTGGGCCCGGAAAAAGGCCGGCAGGTCCTTGAGGAGGGCCAAAAGGCTCATCCCCACCCATTCGGCCACGGGAACGTCGTGGATGCCCGAGCCATCGCAAAGCACCACCCCTTCGGGCAGGAGGGGCAGGATCCAGTCCACCCCGGCGGAAAGGGTCTGGACCACCTTCACCTCCACCCTTTCCAGCACCTGCCGCACCACCTCCTCCTGGCCAAAGGGGGGCAGGAAGAAGTCGGCGGTCTCCGGCCAGGGCTCATCCAGATGGCGCACCTCCACCCCCTCGGGCAAGAGGGCGAAGACCTCCTCCCTAAGTCTGGGAGTCAACAGGACCACGCTAGCCTTCCGGCCCATCACGGCACACCTCCATATAGACATCCTCCTGCCCTTTAGGCCCCGGGCCCAGGCCCACCTGGCGGAAGCCGGCCTTCTCAAAGGCCCGCCGGGCCCTTTGGTTGTGGGCGAAGGTGCGGAGCTTCACCCGTTTTAGGCCCAAGGGCCCAAAGGCATAGGCCAAGGCCGCCCGCACCGCCTCGGTACCGTAGCCTTGGCCCCAGCGGTCCTTCCGCCCGATGAGGATGCCCAAGGTGGCCTCCTCCGGGGTGAGGTCGTAAAGCTCGAGGGTGCCCAAGTACTCCCCCTTTTCGTCCAAGATGACGAAGGCCATACGGTCCTTGCGGCGCATCTCCGCCAGGACGAAGCGCTTGAAAAGCCAAAAGGGGGAGCGCAAGGGGCTGGAACCGTTCCACTCCGCCACCTCAGGGTCGCGAAAGGTTTCGTAAAGCCCCTTCCACTCCTCCTCGGTAAGCCCTGCGCTGAAGGGCTTCAGGGTCACGCGGCCGTACTGGGGCCAGTCCACACCAAATAGCCTAACGGGGGCTAAGGGTAAAGTCCCCGGAGAGCCCTGGCCTCGAGGACCCGGGTGGCGGCCACCACATAGGCGGCGGTGCGCAAGGGAATCCCCTTCTCCTGGCTCACCTGCCACACCGCCTCAAAGGCGTTGCGCAAGACCCTCTCCAGGCGGGCGTTGATCTCCTCCTCCGTCCAGAAGTAGGAGTTGAAGTCCTGCACCCACTCAAAGTAGCTCACCGTCACGCCCCCGGCGTTGGCGATCACGTCGGGCACCACCAAGACCCCCTTCTCCAGGAGGATGTCGTCGGCGGCGGGGGTGGTGGGGCCGTTGGCCCCCTCCACCACCACCTTGGCCTGGATGCGCCAGGCGTTATGCTCCGTGATCTGGCCCTCCAAGGCCGCAGGGACAAGGAAATCGGTAGGCACCGCCCAAAACTCGGGATTGGGCATGGGCTCCGCCTTGGGGTAGCCCCGCACCCCCCCGAACTCCGCCACGTGCTTGAGGAGGTCGTAAGGATCTATCCCCGCCTCGTTGTAGATGGTGCCCGTGTGGTCCTGGACGGCGATAATCCGGGCCCCGTGGTCGTGGAAGATGCGGGCCGCCGCATTCCCCACGTTGCCAAAACCCTGGAGGGTCACCCGGCTTCCGTCAATGGGAAGGCCGATCTTCTCCGCCGCCGCCCTGGCGGTGACGAACACCCCCCGGCCCGTGGCATCCCGCCTCCCCAGGGAACCCCCGAGGGCGATGGGCTTCCCCGTCACCACCCCCGGCACGGTGCGGCCCACGTTCATGGAAAAGGTGTCCATCATCCAGGCCATCTCCCGCTCCCCGGTGTTCACGTCGGGGGCGGGGATGTCCCGGTCCGGACCCAGGAGGATGCCGATCTCCGAGGTGTAGCGGCGGGTCAGGCGCTCCAGCTCCCCTGGCGAAAGCCTTTTGGGGTCCACCCGCACCCCCCCCTTGCCGCCCCCATAGGGCAGGCCCACGGCGGCGTTTTTAATGGTCATCCAGGCCGCCAAGGCCATGACCTCGGAAAGGGTCACCTCGGGGTGGAAACGCACCCCGCCCTTGGCCGGCCCCCGGGCGGTGTTGTGGTGGACCCGGTAGCCCTCAAAGTAGGCCACGGTGCCGTCGTCCAGGTGGATGGGCACGTCCACGATCAGGACCCGCTTAGGCCTTTTTAGGCTTTCCGCCAAGGGGGCATACCGCCCCAGGTAGGGGACCACCCGGTCCACCTGCTCCACGAAGATCTCCCAAGGTCCGCCGTCTTTGCCCAGGTAGGAAAGGGGTTCGCTCTTCATAGGCACTCCTTTAGGGGTAAACACCCCGAAGCCTGGTGGCCTCGTTGACCCGCTCCAGGGCCAGGGCCATGGCCCCGGTGCGCAGGTCGGTGGACAGGGCCTCCGCCCTTTGGCACACCTCGGCCACCGCCTTGGCCACGCTCTTGGCGAAGCTTTGCCGCACCTCCGACTCGCTCCAGAAGAACATGTTGAGGTCCTGCACCCACTCCAGATAGCTGGCCAGAAGCCCCCCGCCCCCCGTGAGGAGGTCCGGCACCACCAAAGCCCCCTTGCCCAAGAGGTAGGCCTCGGCCTCCGGAGTGAGGCCAAAGTTGGCGGCTTCCAGGACCACCGGGGCCCGCACTCCCTTGGCCAACTCCCCGTCCAAGGCCTCCTCGAGGGCCGCCAGCACCAGGTAGTCCACATCCAAGGCAAAAAGCTCCTCCGGGGCAAGGTCGTAGCGGGGAAGTTCCCCGGTGGCCTCGTAGTGGCGCAAGGCCTCGGCCACGGGGATGCCCCCTTCCGCGTACATGGCTCCCCGGGCCGTGGAGACCGCCACCACCTTAAGGCCCATCCTCTCGGCATGAAGGGCCAAGCTTCCCCCCACCTGGCCGAAGCCCTGCACCGCCACCTTAGCCCCCTCAAGGGGAAGCCCCCGGCGCCGGGAAAGCTCGGCCAGCACCAGGGCCACGCCAAGCCCTGCGGCCTCGTCCCGGCCCTCGCTACCCCCCAGGGCATGGGGCTTGCCCGTCACCACCCCGGGCACCGTGGAGCCCACGGTCATGGAGTAGGTGTCCATGATCCAGGCCATCGTCTGCTGGTCCGTACCCAGGTCGGGGCCCAGGATGTCTATGTCGGGGCCGATGAGATTCACCAGCTCCGCGGTGTAGCGGCGCACCAGGCGCTCAAGTTCCCTAGGGGAGAGAAGCCTGGGGTCGGCGGCTATCCCCCCCGCCGCCCCGCCAAAGGGCAGGTCGTAAACGGCGGCCTTCAAGGTCATCCAGGCGGCCAGCCCCGCGGTCTGGCCCAGGGTAACCCGGGGGTGGATGCGGACCCCCCCCTTGGCCGGCCCCCGGGCGATGTCGTGCACCACCCGGTAGCCCTGGAAAACCCGCACCTTGCCGTCATCCATGACCACGGGTAAGGAAACCGTCACCAGGCGCTTGGGGTGGGCCAGGTACTCCACCGTGGTGGGGTGGATGTCCACCACCTTTAGGGTTCTCTCTAGCCTCCCCAGGAAGGCCTCCCAAAGGCCGGGGTCTTCCGGAGGGCGATAGGCGGGAAGGCTCATACCATCACCGAGGGGATTATACCCCGCCCAAAAGGAAAACCCGGCCCACCTAAGGGTGAGAACGGGGAGGTAGGTCCTACCGCGCCACCCTCAGAAAAAGCGCTCCCCTTCCTTGAGGGCCAAACTCCGAAGGGCCTCCTTATAGGGAGAGGCGGGCAGGGGCGCAAGGGCCTCAGCCGCCATCAAGGCCCTTTCCCGAATGCGCCTTTCCACCTCCTGGGCTACCCCGCTCTCCCGGGCCAGGGTGCGCAGCCGCTCTAAATCCCCCTCTTCCCTTCCCTTTCGCCTCAGGATCTCCCGCACCTCGGGGAAGCGCTCCATCAAGAGCAGGGTGATAAGGGTGGCCTTGCCCTCCCGCACGTCCCCACCCACGGGCTTGCCCAAGGCCTCAGGGGTACCCATCAGGTCCAGGTAGTCGTCCCGCATCTGGAAAGCCTGGCCGTAGAGGAGGCCGAAGCGGGCCAGGGCCTCCCGCTCCTCCCCATCCACGCCCAAGAGGAGGGCCGGCCCCTCGGTGCAAAGCTCCATGAGGGCCGCCGTCTTGGCGGTGATGATCCGCTCGTAGTTCTCCAGGGAGTAGTCCTCGAGGGCGGCCACCTGGAACTGCAAGACCTCCCCCTCGCTCAGGGTCTTGGCCACCTGGGCGAAGCGCTCCACCAGCTCCATCCGCCCGGTCTTGGCGATCACGTGGAGAAGCCGGGAAAGCAGGAAATCCCCCGAAAGGACGGAAACCGCATTCCCGTACCGGCGAAACGCCGCTTCCTTGCCCCGGCGGGTCTCGGCGTCGTCAATGAGGTCGTCGTGAAGGAGGGTGGCGGAGTGCAAAAGCTCCACCGCCAATGCCAGCTCCATCTCAAAGGGGGCGCCCCCCAAGGCCCTCGAGGCCAAGAAAACCAAGCGGGGCCGGATGCGCTTGCCCCCCGCCGTCACCAGGTCCTGGTGGATGAGGCGCACGAAGAGGACGTCAGACTGCACCAGTTGGGACAAGGCCTCCTCAAAGCGGAGAAGGGGGGCCTCGAGGTCAGGAAGGACCGTCACGCCCTTCAGTATAGACCCTGGGCCCCGGGTTTCCCCAGGGCCCAGGCTTCAGCTCTCTTACGGCAAGAAGTGGACCAGGATACCACCGGTTAAAGTGGAGGTAGAGGTAGACCCAGCCCTGTAAACAACCTCAGCAGTAATGACCCGATCTCCCGACTTCGTGGGATCATGGCCGGGCACTGAAACGGAAGTATCCCAGACGTATACAAATACCTGCGAGTCATCCCCGGCACTCTGTCGCGTAGCCGATCCTATCCGCACACCATTGATGTACACATCAACCTGGTTGACAGTCACCCCCGGTGGCAACGTTCCATTCACCCCCACGGTAATGCTAACTATTTCACGCCCCGCTCCCGGCCCAACCTCATCACCATCCCTGGGGGTCGTAATCACGAAGACGGAGGCTACTTCCACCGGAATGACAGCGGTAGCCAAAGAGCCCGCAACATCCTCCACCTCAACCTTAAGGATGTAGCTCCCGGGCGAGACACGAAGGAGGTTCCAACCCAGACTATACACATTGCCCGACACGCTCGGCGAGCCAGGAATCTTCGCCAAGGTGTTCAAATCCGGACCAAAGTAGAAATCCACCCGACTTACTGTACGGACGGCCCTAACCTCAGCCTGCAGATTCACAAAGCCGGCCAACCTCTGATTCGGCACCGGCGCAACCCACCAAATCGCGGGTTCGTTGGCCACCGTCACCGTAAGGGTGGCCTCCGAAGCGTTGCCCGCAGCGTCCACCGCCCGCGCCTTCAGGGTCACCGGCCCATCCGGGTAAGGCACCGTGTTCCAGTCCAGGGTGTAGGTGTCGGGCACCATCCCAGCCCCATCCTCACCCAGCTTCGTGGAGCCCGCAAAGAACTCCACCTTGGCCACGCCCACGTTATCCCTGGCCTCCACCTCCAGGGTCACCGTCCCCGACACCTGCGACCCGTCCGCCGGACGCCTCCACACCACCGTGGGCGCCGTGCGGTCTACGTTCTGAGAAGCGCTTGCTTCATTTCCCGCACGGTCCCTAGCCACAACTCGGAGGTTCACATCGCCTTGGGGAAGATCTTCCGGTCTCAGGCTAAACGTATAGACCCCATTGCCCAAAGGTGCAAAGGCGCCCAAATCTTTCGCCCCGGCAAACAACCGAACCTCAGCCACACCAGAGAGGGCATCCGTGACGCTTACCCGCACCTCTACTGTTTCCTGGCCCAAGGGCGTGGGAACCGAAACGAAACTAACACTTGGAGGGTCGCGGTCCAGGGTGAAGCGCACGGAATCGCCTGACCTTTCCACCGACCCCACCCAAGCCTTTGGCGTGAGGGTGTACACCCCGGAAGGAAGGGTGCTGGGCAGCGTCCCTTCCCATATACCCCCGCGCGGGGTAAGGGGGAGTGTACCGTTTTGAGGCCCCGTGTACGCCACCTCTACCCGGTCCACCCTTGCCCCAGGTCCAGTAGCGGTAGCGTTCACTTGAACCATTAAGGAGTTGGTAAAAGCGTCCTTGGCAGGACTTTTGATAGCAACACTTAGGTTGATGGTACTGGAAGAAGTGCCGGAACCTGGGCTGGATAGGTTGTTACAGCCAGCCAAAAGGGCTAAGCTCACGATACCTGCGAGAAACAAGCCCGTACGCATGGTTTCCACCCCCACCCCTACTTCAAAGGGTACTTAACCTGGTATTCCTGGACCCAGCGAACCACCCCGCCGTTGGATGTCGTCACGTACCAGGTGACCAGGTAACGCCAGTTAAGGGGAGCTCCCTGCTGGAGGTGCTCAGCCGCCACTTTGCCATCCAGGCTAAAGCGGAAGGGTTGGGACTGCTTGGAAACGTAAACCACCCGCCCCTCCGACTCTTCTCTTCCCGCAGGCACCTCCACCCCCACAAACCCACTCCCCAGGGAAGAGCCTGCAAACACTTCGTTCCCTGAGTCGTCTATTACCTGATACTCGTAGCGCTCCAAGTAGCCTCCAGGAGCCCCTGGGGCCACCTGCACATAGGCGTTATTGCCCACCACGGTAATCTTGCCCTGGTCATCCGCCTCGTAACCCAGCTGGGGAGGCTCAAGAAGCACCTGGTAGGGCTGTTGCAGGAAAACGTCCGAACAAGCGGGAAGCGTCAGCATCAAGGCCAAAACCCAAAAGATCCTAAATCCTTTCATAATCTCACCCCATCATCTCCTCGCGCCAC
>NZ_CALLUR010000083.1:0-4677 GCF_938010445.1 uncultured Thermus sp. | reverse complement strand
CCAGACCCCCGGGAGGAGGTCCACCTCCTGCCCAGCCAGGAGGGCGGCGGGCAGGTAGACCAGGTAGGGGAAGGGGGTGAGGAGGGCCAGGGTCCTTAGGGGTTCGGGGAAGACCTCGAGGGGCGCGATGGTCCCGGAAAGGAACAGGTAGAGGAGGAAGAAGACCTCCTCCACGGAAACCGCCCGCTCGCTGAAGAAGGTGAGCATGGCAATGGTGTACTGCATCAGGTAGCGCAGCAAGAAGGCCAAAAAGGTGAAGAGAAGCCCCAGCAAAAGGGGAACGGGTTCAGGCACAAAGCGGGCCTCGGGGAAGATCCAAAAGAAGAGAAGGACGAGGAGGACCACAAAGGGGAACCGGGCCAACCGTTCGGCCACGTGGGCGGCCAAGTGTTCCCAAAAGGGGTCCAGGGGTCTAAGGAGCCGGAAGGAGAGCCGGCCCTCCACCACATCCCGCTCAAACTCCCACACCACCCAGACCACCGTGGCCTGGCGAACCAGGAACACCATTAGGAAGTAGCGGGCAAACTCACCGGGGCTTAAGGGGAAGTCCCCGCCCCTGGCCGCCTCCGTCCACACCCCAAGGAGGATGAGGGGAAGGGCTCCCGCCAAGGCCCAGAGGAAGAGCTCGGCCCGGTACTCCAGCATGTAGGCCAGGTACACGGAGAGCAAAACCCGGGCCTTCCTCATACCTCCTCCAGGGTGTGCGCCAAAGGGGCTATCTTGTAGACCCGGGCGATGACCTCCTCCAGCGGGGGCTCCCGCACCTCCAGGTCCTCCACGGGAAGCCTTTTGAGGATCTCGGCCACCCTTTCCGTGAGCCGTTCCCGGGGAACCAAAAGGCGGGCTTTTAGGCCCTCGAGGACCCTCACCTCCCCGAAGGGAAGGAGGGCCTCCTTAGGCAAGGGCTGGGCCAGGACGAGCCCCACCTCCCGGTAGGGGGCAAAGCGCTCCAAGAGCCCTTCCAGGGCGCCATCGTAGAGGAGCTTTCCTTGATGGATCACCAAGACCCTTTCCGCCAAAGCGGCGATATCCGCCATGTAGTGGCTGGTGAGGAGCACCGTGGCCCCGTAGCGCCGGTTGTACTCCCGGATGAACTCCCGCACCGCCACCTGGGCGTTGACGTCCAGGCCCAAGGTGGGCTCGTCCAGGAAGAGGACCTCCGGGCGGTGGAGAAGGGCCGCCAGGAGCTCGGCCTTCATCCTTTCCCCTAAGGAGAGCTTGCGCACCGGCTGGTGTAGCTTTTCGGTGAGGGAAAGCATCTCGGAAAGCTCCCGGACCCTTTTTTTGAACTCCTCCTCGGGGATCTCGTAGATGGCGGCGTTGAGGCGGAAGGTGTCCCAGGCGGGGAGGTCCCAGATGAGCTGTTGCTTGTTGCCCATCACCAAGGTGATCTTCTTCAGGAAGGCCTTTTCCCGCCGCCAGGGTACGTGCCCCGCCACCACGGCCTGGCCCCGGGTGGGGTGGATGAGCCCGGTGAGCATCTTCAAGGTGGTGGTCTTGCCGGCGCCATTGGGCCCCAGGAAGCCCACCACCTCCCCTCGGTCTATGCGGAAGCTCACCCCTTCCACCGCCTGCACCGTGCGGTACTGGCGGAAAAGGAAGTGGCGCCAGGTGGCGAGAAGGCTGTCCTCCTTCAGGGCCACCCGGTAGTGCTTGGTGAGGTCCTGGGCTAGAACCACAGGCGTCCTTGACACCCTTTAAGTCTACCCGTGGTGTAATGGGGAAGTGCGTTACCTGAGGGTTTTCCTCCTCTTCCTGCGCCTGAGCCTGGCGGCGGAGATGGAGTACCGCCTGAACTTCCTCCTGGGCCTCCTTTCCTCAGCCCTCACCCTTCTTGGGGCCCTTTTCGGCCTCTTTCTCCTCTACCAAGGGGGGTACCGGCCCGGGGGCTGGTCCTGGGAGGAGGCCCTTTTGGTCCTGGCGGCCTTTACCCTCCTTCAGGGCCTGGGGAGCACCCTCTTGGCCCCCAACCTCAACAAGATCGTGGAACACGTGCAACAAGGCACCTTGGACTTCGTGCTCCTAAAGCCCCTAGACCCCCAGTTTTGGCTTTCCTTCCGGGTGTTTTCCCCTTGGGGCTTGGGGGATTTCCTCCTGGGGATGGGCCTTCTGGTATATGCGGGGGTGCGCCTGGGCCTGGGGGGCTTGGGCTACCTGGCCTTCGCCGGGTACTGGTTTCTGGGGGCCGTGATGCTCTATAGCCTGTGGTTCTTGCTGGCCACCACCAGCATCTGGTTTGTGAAGATCTACAACGTCACCGAGGTTTTGCGGGGGCTTCTGGAGGCGGGACGTTTCCCCGTGGGGGCCTACCCGGCTTTATACCGGGTCTTTTTTACCTTCGTGGTGCCGGTGGCCTTCCTCACCACCGTGCCGGCGGAGGTGGCTTTGGGGCGGGGGGCGGTTTCCCTCTGGGCTTGGGGTCTGGCCTCCTTTTTGTTCCTCTTGTCCCGGGCTTTCTTTCGTGTGGCCTTAAGGAGCTACACCTCGGCTAGCAGTTAGAATCTTCCCTATGGTGTCGGGGCTTTTGGTCCTTTTGCTGGCCTATCTCTTTGGGTCCATCCCCGCAGGGGTTTTGGTGGCCCGCACCTACCGGGTGGATATCCGCAAGGTGGGCTCGGGGAACATAGGGGCCACCAATGTCCTTAGGGCTTTGGGCCCGGGGCCGGCCTTGGTGGTGGCCCTTTTTGACGTCTTCAAGGGGGGGCTTGCCGTGCTCATCGCCCGGGCGGTGGGAATAGAGGGCCCGCTTTTGGGCGGGGTGGCCTTGGCGGCGGTGTTGGGCCACAACTACTCCCTCTTCCTGGGGTTTAAGGGAGGGAAGGGGGTGGCCACCAGCTTTGGCACCCTGCTCTTTCTGGACCCTGTCTTGGCGTTTTGGACGTTTCCCATAGGGATCACGGTGATGCTCCTTACCCGTTACGTGTCGGCGGGGAGCATGACCGGGGGGGTGGCGGCCACGGTCCTGGCCCTGGCCTTGGCCCGCCCCTTTTGGGAGGTGGCCACCGTGGCCCTCATGGCCCTTCTCATCTTCTGGACCCACCGGGAGAATCTAAAGCGCCTGCAGGCGGGTACGGAAAGGCGCCTTGGGGAGAAGGAGGGAGGCCGTGCTTGACCTTCTGGTCCTGGCTCCCCATCCCGACGATGGGGAGCTGGGGTGTGGCGGCACCCTGGCCCGGGCCAAGGCGGAGGGACTGAGCACCGGGATTCTGGACCTCACCCGCGGGGAGATGGGCTCCAAAGGCACCCCGGAGGAAAGGGCGAAAGAGGTGGCGGAGGCCAGCCGCATCCTGGGCTTGGACTTTAGGGGCAACCTGGGGTTGCCCGACGGGGGGCTTCTGGACGTACCCGAGCAGCGCCTTACGCTGGCCGAGGCCCTGAGGCGGCTTAGGCCCCGCATTGTGTTGGCCCCCCTCGAGGCCGACCGCCACCCCGACCACACGGCGGCAAGCCGCTTGGCGGTGGCGGCGGTGCACCTGGCGGGCTTGGGGAAAGCCCCGGTAGAGGGCGAGCCCCACCGGGTGGAACGGCTTTTCTTCTACCCGGGGAACCATCCCTTCACCCCTAGCTTCCTGGTGAAGATATCCGCCTTCATAGACCAGTGGGAGCAGGCGGTGCTGGCCTACAGGAGCCAGTTTTCCGGGGAGGCGGTGAGCGAAACCGTGGGCCCTAAGGGCCTGGAAGCCCGTAAGGCCATGCGCCGCTACTTCGGCAACTACCTGGGCGTGGACTATGCGGAGCCTTTCGTAAGCCCCTTGCCCGTCCTCTACACCCCTTGGAGCCGGGCCTAAAAGAGGGGTTCTTGGCTCACCGCCTTCACCTGTCGGCGCTCCTTGGGGGGCAGGGCGTCCAAAGCCCGCTTCACCTCCTGGATGTCCAGCCAGGTGAGGTGCTTGGGGCTTCCCGGGGCCCGGCTGGGGTTGCGGAGGAGGTAGGCGGGGTGGAACATGGGGAAGACCCGGATGCCGTGCCAGCTGAACCACTGCCCCCGCACCTTGGTGATGGAGACCTTCTCCCCCAGGAAAAACTCCGCCGCCACCGCCCCCAAGGGGATGATGATCTGGGGGGCGATGAGCTCAATCTGCTTCAGGAGCCATTTGTCGGTGCAGATCTTGGCCTCATCGGGCAAGGGGGCGCGGTTATTTGGGGGACGGCACTTGACGATGTTGGTGATGTAGACCGATTCCCGGGGGATGCCGGCGGCCTCGAGGATCCGGTTAAGCAGCTGCCCGGCCTTCCCCACGAAGGGGCGGCCCTGCTTGTCCTCCTCCTCCCCGGGGCCTTCCCCCACGATCATGAGCTGGGCGTCGGGGTCCCCTTCCCCGAAGACCACCTGGGTGCGGCCTTCCGCCAGGCGGCAGGCGGTACAGGCCTTGGCCTGAGCGTGTAGAAGTTCCAGGGTCATTGCAAGGGTTTCCGGGCCTTGCGGGCTTCCCGTCGGGTTTTGGGATCCAGGCCGATCATGAGGAAGAAGTTCTCCAGGGCGTTCTCCTGGCCTTTGATCTCCGGGTACTGGTCCTCCGGGGTGCCGGTGACGAAGGGCAGGGACTTGTAGAGCTCCAAGGCGTACTGCACCACGGCCTCCGGCCCCTCGGCCTCCGCCACCTCCGCCAGCTTGGCGTAGACCTCGCGCCGGGCCTCCGCATGGCGGCGGAAGACCTCCGGGTTCGGCGTCTCCGG
>NZ_CALLUR010000082.1:0-7675 GCF_938010445.1 uncultured Thermus sp. | reverse complement strand
GAACGCCATCCCCTTTGACCCCAAGCCCCCCCGGGTCACCTCGGGCATCCGCATCGGCACCCCCGCCATCACCACCCGGGGCTTCACCCCCGAGGAGATGCCCCTGGTGGCGGAACTCATTGACCGCACCCTGATGGAGGGGCCCTCCGAGGCCCTCAGGGAGGAGGTTAGGCGGCTCGCCTTAGCCCACCCCATGCCCTAGGCCGGGTTTCCCCCGCCCCGCTGGCCCCCAAGGGCTTGGTCCTTGGGATAGTCCCCTTGCCCTACCGGCCGGCAACCCACACCGCAATCACCGTGAACCAGGGGATCCCGCATGCCCGCCATCCCATACCTGGGTAGGTTTTACGCCAAGGGGGGTGGGCGCAGGAACGGAAAGTCCCTCGCACCTGCTCCCCTAACGCCCCAATGGGGGGGAGGAGCTCTGCAGGGGACTGGGGTCCCGGTGGCCCCAAGGCCCCTGGCTTCTTCTGCCAACCTCCTCCCCACCCGGGTACTAAAGGAGCAGCCTTTGGGCACTTCGGGCCAAGGCCCATCCCGCCAAGGACGTAGAATGAAGGGGATGCTGAAACGCCTCGAGGTGCGCAACCTCGCCGTGATCCGCGAGGCTACCTTGGAGCTGGGCCCTGGGCTGAACGTCCTCACCGGGGAAACCGGAGCGGGGAAAAGCCTACTGGTGGACGCCTTGGCCCTCCTCCTTGGGGCCAGGACCGAAGGGCTCTTGGGGCCTTTTGGCGATAGCCTCCTGGTGACCGCCTTCTTCCAGGGTGAGGGCGAGGAGCGCATCCTTTCCCGCCGCATCGGAGGCCGCTCCACCCCGCGGATTGACGGGGAGGTGGTAAGCCTCAAAGAGCTGCAAGAGGAAGGGGAACGATGGCTCTCCCTTCACGCCCAGCACACCGCCATGGCCCTCCTCTCCCCCAAGCGGCAGCGGGAGCTTCTGGATGCCCTTCTGCCCCCAGACCTCCTGGAGGCCTACGGGGAGGCTTACAGGAAACACCAGGCCCTCCTGGCGGAAAAACGGGCCCTGGAGGAGGCCTTGAGGGCCAAGGCGGAGCGGGAGGACCTCCTGCGCTTCCAGCTCAAGGAGATCCAGGAGGCCAACCCCAGGCCCGGCGAGGACCAGGAGCTGGAGGCCGAGGCGCAACGGCTTCGCCATCTGGAAGCCCTAAGGGAGCGCTCAGGAAAAGCCTACGCCCTCCTGGCGGAGGGGAGCGCCCTGGATCTTCTGCAGGCTGCCCTGCGGGAGCTGAGGGCGGGAAGCCGCTTTGACCCAGCCCTGGAGGCCCTAGCCCGGGACCTGGAGGTGGCCCTGGAAGGAGGCCGGGCCGTGGCCCGGGAGCTGGAGGACTACCTGGAAAGCCTGGAAGGAGACCCCAGCCGTCTGGCTCGGCTGGAGGAACGCCTGAGCCTTTTGGAAAGGCTCAAGCGCAAGTACGGGCCCACCTTGGAGGAGGTCCTGCGCTACGGGGAAAGGGCCCAGGAGGAGCTGAAGGCCCTGGAGGGAGGGGAAGAGCGGCTTTTGGAGCTGGAAAGGGCTTTGGCGATGGCCTCGGAGGCCCTCTTCAAGGCCGGAGAGCGCCTTTCCCAAGCCCGCCTCGAGGCGGCAAGGCGGCTGGAAAAGGAGATGGCGGCGGAGCTTCCCACCCTGGGTTTTCCCAAAGCCCGCTTCCAGGTGGAGCTAAAGCCCCTCCCCGAACCCGGACCCCAGGGCCTAGAAGAGGTCCTGTTCCGCTTCTCCGCCAACCCCCACCTCCCCCCCGCTCCCCTTTCCGCAGCCAGCGGGGGGGAGCTCTCCCGCATCGCCCTGGCCCTCGCCCTCCTCACCGGGGCCGAGGCCCCCACGGTGGTCTTGGACGAGGTGGACGCCGGCATAGGCGGGGAGACCGCCTGGAAGGTGGCGGAAAGGCTGGCCCGCCTGGGCCAGGTCCGGCAGGTCCTGGTGGTCACCCACCTGCCCCAGATCGCCGCCCGGGCGGCAAGGCACCTTAGGGTGGCGAAGGCGGGAGAGGAGGTGCGGGTGGAGGTGCTGGAAGGGGAAAAGCGGATACGGGAACTGGCCCGCCTCCTCTCCGGCCAGTACACCGAGGCCGCCTTGGCCCACGCCCGCCTTCTTCTGGAAGGAAGCGGCCAGCCTAGCCAAGGTTGGGTGGAGGCGCAGGAGTGAATCCCCTCGAGGCCCCCTACCCCGTCTATCTTGTCCGGCAGAAACCGGGCTCCCAGGAACAGGAGGTGGTGCGCAACCCCCTGGCCGAAGGCCTTCCCCTCCCCCAAGGGGAGATCCTGGAGGTGGGGGCAAAGGCCTACCAGGTGGTGCGCCTGCCCGCTTGCGAAGGCACCTACCTGCTTCTCCTCGAGGTCAGCCACCTGGCCGTGCGGGCCAAGGCCTACCAAAGCCTCCTCCAGGTGCTGAAGGGGCTCATGCAACACGAGGAGCCGGAAGGCCTTCTTAAGGACCTGATCCGCGAAGCGGTGGCGGTGGTGCCGGGAGCCGAGGCGGGAAGCATTCTCCTCAGGGAAAGGGGGTTCTTCCACCTGGTGGCCCAGGAAGGCTTCAGCGAACGCCTTCTCATGGCCCGCACCTCCCTCCAGGAGGAGCTCTTCTGGTACGGCCTGGGGGTGGACAACTGGCAAAGGGGCCGCCCCCGGGTGCTGAAGGGGGAGGAGGTGCGGTACCTTTCCAGCCTGAGCACCATGGAGGCCCGCCCTCTCTTCTTTGAGCACGGCCGCCTTTTGGAGATTCAGGCCACCCTGGGCCTGCCCATCGTTCTGGAGGGGGAGGTGTTGGCCACCATGAACCTGGACAGCTTCTCGGACCCCGAGGCCTTCAGCCCCCTTTCCCTGGAACTGGCCCAGGCCTTTGCCCTAGAGGCTGCCCTCCTCCTCAAGGCCCTTAAGGAGCGCCAGGCCTTGCAAGAGGCCGCCCGCACCGACCCCCTTACGGGCCTGGGAAACCGCCGAGCTCTGGAAGAGGCCTTTTCCCAGCTAATCCAAGAGGCCCGCACCCTGGGGGAACCCCTGGCCCTGATCTATTGGGACCTGAACGGCCTTAAGGCCCTCAACGACCAGGAAGGGCACGCCGCCGGGGACCAGGCCCTAAGGAGCCTGGCCCAGGCCCTAAGAAACCTTTCCCGCCGCCAGGACCTGGCCTTCCGCATCGGGGGGGATGAGTTTGTGAGCCTCCACCTGGGCCTAAAGGGGGAGGAAATCCCTCTTCTCATCGCCCGCCTCCAGGAAAACCTCCCCTATTCCGTGGCCGCGGGGGGCCTGGTAGCGGATCGGGAGGATCTGGGAAGCCTCCTCGAGGAAGCGGACCGGCGCATGTACCTGGCCAAGCGGGCTAAAAAAGGGCCTTGACCCCGTCGGCCACGTACTGCACCGCCAAGGCCGCCAGGAGAATCCCCAAGACCCGGGTGACCACGTTCACCCCCGTGCGCCCCAGGGCCCGGCGCACCTGGGCGGCAAGCCGAAGGAAAAGGTAGGCCAGGGCCAGGACCAGAAATACCGTGAAAAGGACCACAAGGTAACCCAGGGGCTCCTTCCGGGCCTCTGCGGCCAGGATGAGGACGCTGGCCAAGGCTCCGGGACCCGCGATCAAAGGGATGGCCAGGGGAAAGACGGAGATATCCGTCCGGAGGCGGGCCTCGTCTTTCTCCTCCTCCGTTTCCCGCTCGTGGTGGGCAAACACCATCTCGGTGGCGATGCGGAAAAGGAGGATGCCCCCGGCGATGCGCAGGGCCTCGAGGCTGATCCCCAAATAACCCAAAAGCCCTCGGCCAAAGAAGAAGAAGGAAACCAGAAGCCCCCCCGCCACCAACACCGCCTTCCTGGCGATCTGGGCCTGCTTCCTCGGGGGGCGGTCCCCGGCCAGGGCCAGGAAAACCGGCACCAGCCCCACCGGGTCCAGCACCACGAATAGGGTAAGAAAGGACTTTAGAAAAAGTTCCAGCACGCTGGGGGAAAACCTGGGTCAGCGGGGCTATCTTGGGGCCTGGGACCAACCCTTCCCCGCTACCAATAGCTCCCCGAACTCCTGCTCCAAGGCCTTAGCCCCCTCCTCGGTGCGGGCCACCACCAGGATGGTGTCCTCCCCCGCCAGGGTGCCCACGATCTCGTCCCGCTTAAGGCGGTCCAGCAAAAGGGCAATACCCGAGGCGTGGCCTTCTGCGGTCTTCACCACCAGGATATTCCCTCCCCGGTCCACGTCCTTGACGAAAAGGCCAAACTGCCGTTTCAGCTCCTCATACACGTCCTCGGGGAGCTCCACGGAAGGCAGGGCGTACTTGTGCCGCCCCTTGCCCAGGGAAACCCGGGCCAACCTCAGCTCGGCGATGTCCCGGCTCACCGTGGCCTGGGTCACCGCAAAACCCAGCTGCCGCAGGCGTTCCACCAGCTCCTTCTGCGTGCCGATCTCCTCCCGGCTCACGATCTCCTGAATGGCGCGGTGCCGCTCCGCCTTGTTCCCCATAACCACCCCTTTAATCTTTCCAAAACTCTTTGACCCAATCCAGTATACGGTCCGCCACCTGCCGCTTTTTCATACGGGGAAGCTCCAGCACCCGGCCATCCCGGAGGAGAAGCACCACCTCGTTCTCCGCGCTGCCAAAACCCACGCCTTCCCGGTTAACCCAGTTGAGGACGATGAGGTCCAGGTTCTTGCGCTGGAGCTTTTCCCTGGCCCGCTCCAGGCCTTCCCCGGTCTCCATGGCAAAGCCCACCAGGACCCTATGCCCCTTGTTCTCCCCAAGCTCTTTAAGGATGTCGGGGTTGGGAAGGAGGCGGACGATCTTCTCCGCCGCCACCTTGGGCTCCTTCTCCTGGCTCACCTCCGCCGGGCGGTAGTCGGCCACCGCCGCCGCCATCACCACCGCTTGGGCCCAAGGGTAGCGTTCTAGGATGGCCTGGCGCATCTCCAAGGCGCTTTCCACCTCCACCCTCTCCACGCCCCAGGGAGCGGGCAAGGCGGTGGGCCCGGAGACCAGGACCACCTCCGCCCCACGGTCCCGGGCAGCTTCGGCCACGGCATAGCCCATGCGGCCCGAGGAGGGGTTGGAAAGAAAGCGCACCGGGTCCAGGTACTCCCGGGTGGGGCCGGCAGACACCAGAAGCCTCAGGCCCTTAAGGTCCTTGGGGGTAAGGAAGGCCTGAAGCCTCTCCAAAAGCTCCTCCGGCTCCAGCATCCTTCCCCAGCCCTCCCCCTCCCCCACCGCCGCCAAGGGGCCGTACCCGGGACCAAAAAGGGCATGGCCTAGGGCCTCGAGGCTCCTCGCATGCTCCTGGGTCTTGGGGGCAAGCCACATGGCCTCGTTCATGGCCGGGGCCCAGGCCACCCTTTTGGCCCCCGCCAAGAGGGTGGCGGAAAGGAGGTCATCCGCCAGACCCAAGGCGGCCTTGGCCATGGCGTCCGCGGTGGCCGGAGCCACCAGGACCACATCGGCCCAGCGGGCCAGCTCTAGGTGTAGGGCCCGGCCATCGGGCCGGAACCAGGCCTCCTCCGTGGCCACCTCCCCCCCGGCGGCCACCGCCAGGGAAAGAGGGGTGACGAACTCCAGGGCCCTGGGGGTAGCCAGGACCCGCACCTGGTGTCCCTGAGCCCTGAGGAGGCGGAGGAGGTGGGGGGCCTTGATGGCCGCCACCCCCCCCGTCACCGCCACCAGGACCCGGGCCACCTACTCCTCCTCTTCCACCGGGTAAAGCTTCTCCATCTCCCTCTGCAGGCGGTCCTCGGGCACCAGGTTCTCCCCGAAGATCAGCCTCCCCGTGAAAAGCTCCTTCATGGCCCAGGTGACGGGGTTGGGGTCGTCAAAAAGGCCCTCGAGGGTCCGCATCTTGGGCCTCTCCTCCGGCTCCAGAACCGTGTTCTTAAAGCGGTGGCGCAGAAGCTGCTCCGCCCGTTTGGCCACCACCACGGTGAGCCGGTACTTGGAATCCACCATGCCAAAAAGCTTGTCAATCCCGGGTTCCGCCATAACTCCTCCGCAAAATCTCCTCCAGCTCTGCTTCCAGGTCCTGATCCCGCCTCAAGGCCCTCTCCAAGGCGGCGCCCATCCTGGGGGTGCGCCGCCTCTCCGCGGTAAGGATGGCCAGGAAATCGGCCACCGCCTCCTCCAGCACCTCGTTCACCACCACGTAGTCAAAGAGGTGGGCGTTTTGGATCTCCCACTCCGCCTGCTTCAGCCGCTTCTCAATCTTATCGGGGCTATCCTTGCCCCGGTAGACCAGGCGCCGCTTTAGCTCAGAAAGGGAGGGGGGCAGGAGGAAGATGAGAACCGCTTCGGGCATCTTCTCGCGCACCTGCAGGGCCCCCTGCACCTCAATCTCCAAAAGGACATCCTCCCCCCGGGCCAAGGCCCGCTCCACCGGGGCCCTTGGGGTGCCGTAGAGGTGACCCACGTACTCGGCATACTCCAAAAATCCATCCTCCTGCAACAGGGCCTCAAAGCTGGCCCTATCCACGAAGTAGTAGTCCACCCCGTCCCGTTCCCCCGGGCGAGGGGGACGGGTGGTCATGGAGATGGAGTAGAAGAGGCGGGTGCGTTCCAGCACCTTGGCCCGCACCGTACCCTTGCCCACCCCGCTGGCCCCGGTCATGACGAAAAGGCGGCCACCCATACCCCTCACCCCGGGAGGATACCAGAAGGCCAGGGCCAGGGGCAAGGATTTTTGTGATCCAAGCACCTTTGGCAGGTGGTACACTTGGGCCCGTGGCCTGGTACGAGGGCGCTTTCTTCTATCAGATCTTTCCTGACCGTTACTTCCGGGCCGGCCCCCCCGGCAAACCCGCCCCCACGGGGCCCTTTGAGCCCTGGGAGGCTTTCCCCACCCTACGGGGATTCAAGGGAGGCACCCTCTGGGGTATCGCCGAGAAAATCCCTTACCTGAAGGACCTGGGGGTGGAGGCCCTTTACCTGAACCCCATCTTCGCCTCCACCGCCAACCACCGTTACCACACCGTGGACTATTACCAGGTGGACCCGGTCCTGGGAGGTAACGCCGCCTTCCGCCACCTCCTGGAGGTGGCCCACGCCCACGGCATACGGGTCATCCTGGACGGGGTTTTCAACCACACGGGAAGGGGGTTTTTCGCCTTCCAGCACCTTTTGGAAAACGGGGAGGTAAGCCCTTATCGGGACTGGTATTACGTAAAGGGGTTTCCCCTTAACGCCTATGGCCGCCACCCCAACTACGAGGCCTGGTGGGGTAACCCCGAGCTTCCCAAGCTCCGGGTGGAAACCCCAGCGGTGCGGGAGTACCTCCTGGAGGTGGCGGAGTACTGGATTCGCTTCGGGGCCGATGGCTGGCGCCTGGATGTGCCCAACGAGATCCAAGACCCCGAGTTCTGGCGGGCCTTCCGCCGCCGGGTAAAAGGGGCCAACCCCGAGGCCTACATCGTGGGCGAGATCTGGGAAGAGGCCGACTTTTGGCTCCAAGGGGACATGTTTGACGCCACCATGAACTATCCCCTAAGCCGGGCCCTCCTGGGCTTCGTGGGAGGGGAGGTCCTGGACCAGGAGCTTGCCGCCCGCTCGGGCCTGGGGCGGATAGAGCTCTTGCAGGCCCTGGCCTTCAGCCACCGCCTAGAAAGCCTGTTCAGCCGCTACCGCCCGGAGGTGGTGCGGGCCCAGATGAACCTCCTCACCTCCCACGACACCCCCCGCCTCCTTAGCCTCCTCAAGGG
>NZ_CALLUR010000081.1:0-3688 GCF_938010445.1 uncultured Thermus sp. | reverse complement strand
CGCCCACGTGCGCCGGGAGCTGGGCCCCATCGCCACCCCTTCGCAGGTGGTCTTCCTGGACAAGCTTCCCAAAACCCGCTCCGGCAAGATCCTGCGCCGTCTCCTCAAGGCCCAGGAGTTGGGCAAGGACCCGGGGGATCTGTCCACTTTGGAGGAATGATAACTTTTTCTGTTTCGGCGTCCCCCTAGGATTCGGTCTACCGAAGGGCTTTACCGGGATCCCACCTTGGTACAAACCCAGGGGGGGTAGTAATAGTTCCTTCCCACCGGCAACCCTAGAGCGGCACACCATACGGTCCACCAGAAACCCTGGGTTTTCAGGTATTTGCCAAAGGCCCCTTTTCTTGACGCTCCACCGGGAGGGAGTTAAGATTCGCCCAGCAGGCAGGACATACGTTCGCGCAAGGGACCAAAGCCCCTGCTTGCCCTTTTACCAAAGGGAGGTGAGTTGCATGGACGGAGTTCCTGAGGCGGTCAAGGAGTGGTACTGGAAGGAGGTCAAGGGACTTACGCTTCGTTCCCTCCTCTACTGGATCGTTATCGCTATCGTCTTGCCGGTACTTTCGCCCCTCTTCAAGGGGGTGATCATCGGCCCCTTGCCCTCGCTTCACTGGTACATCAACAGCTTCATCGTGATCGTCCTGGGCATCGTGCTGATCTTTTGGTACGCCGCCCGCATGAACCGGCTGGACCAGGAGTTGGAGAGAAAGCTAAAGGAAGGGAGGTAAACCATGGCTCCAGCAAAAGGCGTCTCCCCTGTAGTGCGTAACCCCCTGCTTACCGCTATCGCGGTCGTTCTCCTGGCCATACTGGCCTACCCGGTAGGAGGGCAATACCTAACCTCCTTGGTCCTGATCATCGGCAGCATCCTGGTTTACTTGGTCCTGGCTCTCACCATCCGGTCTCAGGCGACCGCCGACTTCTACGTGGCGGGCCGCTCCATCCCGGCGGTAGTCAATGGGGCCGCCACGGCTGCCGACTGGATGTCGGCAGCCAGCTTCCTCTCCATGGCGGGGATCATCGCTTTTCTAGGCTTTGATGCCCTACCCTACGTGATCGGCTGGACTTTGGGCTACACCCTTATGGCCTTTACCATCGCTCCCTTTGTACGCAAGTCCGGCACCTACACCGTGCCCGAGCTGATAGAGCGCCTGGCGGGCAACTGGTCTACAGCCCGGGTCATCGCCGTGCTCATGGTCTTCATCACCTCCCTCACCTACCTCACCGCCCAGCTGGTGGGGGTGGGGGTGGTCTTCTCCCGCTTCCTGGGCATCCCCGCCACTATCGCCGTCTTCGTGGGCGTGTTCGGGGCCTTGGCTTACGCCTGGACCAGCGGCTGGCGCAGCATCACCTGGGTGCAATTCGTCCAGTACTGGGTGCTCATTTCCATGTACCTCCTGCCGGTGCTTATCGCCAGTGCCTCCTTGGGGCTTCTTCCCATCCCCCACCTCCAGTATGGACCCCTCTTGGCGGAAGTAGAAGGACGTGAGGCCGCTGCCGGCATAAGCCCCCTTTGGACCGAACCCCTGGCCCGCCCCTTCGCTGGCGGCAGCGGAATGCTCAACTGGATCCTGGCAGCTTTGGTGCTTATGCTGGGCACCATGGGTCTGCCCCACATCCTGGTGCGTTTCTACACGGTAACCAACGTGCATGCCGCACGCCTTAGCGTGGGCTGGGCCCTCCTCTTTATCGGCCTGCTATACACTACGGCCTCCATCTACGCTGCCATTGCCCGGCTCTCCATTAGCAACCTCTGGAACAAGCCATTGGATGTGGTGATGAACACCCCATGGGTTCAAAAGTGGCTTCCGACCGGATTGGTCAAGGTGAATGACGCCAACACGGATGGGATCATCCAACCGGCGGAGCTCTCCTTCCACAACGACATCGTGGTGGTGGGGATGCCGGACATGTTCGGCATGCTCTGGCTCATCTCGCCCCTGGTGGCCGTGGGCGGTTTGGCCGCAGCCCTTTCCACCGCCGACGGGCTTCTCCTAGCCATGTCCACCGCCATTTCCCGAGACATCTACAAACGCTTCATCAACCCCCAGGCCTCGGAGGCGGGGGAGGTGGGCTTCGTCAGGATCATGCTGGTGATCATCGGTTTGGTGGGTGGGTACCTGGGGTACCTGGCCATCCGGGACCCTGGCTTTAGCCGTTACGTAGCCTTGCTGGTGGGCTGGGCTTTCGTCTTCGCCGCTTCCACCTTTACCCCAGCCATCATGCTGGGCATCTTCTGGAAGCGGCTAAACCGCTACGGAATCGTAGCGGGGCTCATCGTGGGTATGGCGGTGGCTTTACCCTACGTGCTTGCCGTGGGAATTTTCAATGCTCCCCCCTTGGTCCTCTTTGGGCAAAAGATTGGCACCATCGCCTGGGGGGCCATCTCCTTCCTAGCCAACGCCCTCACCGCCATAGTGGTCTCCCTGCTCACGCCCCCTGAGGGTAAGGAACGGGAGGCCTTCGTGGATCACATGCGCCTGCCCGACTAGGGGCTAGGCTTTGCGGGGGGGCCAGGCCACCCTGGCCCCCTTTTTGAAAGCCGTAAGCACCAAAAGCTTTAAGCGCCCCAAGCGAAAGACCTGGGTGACGGCAAGCCGTAATCCCTCCCATTCATCATAGCAAAACAGCCGCTTCCCTCCAAGCAAGCGTTCCAAGGGCCCGGCCGCTTCGTCGAAGCACTTTATCCCTCGCTCCAACCCCCCCCGAGTCCAGACAAAAAGATGGTAGGCCACCTCATCCTCGAGGCGGCGCATCCTTTGCGGATCCCGCACGAACCGCTCCACGTACTCCACCAATTTGCCATAGATAACCTCTTTTTCCTCCGCCATATGGGATACTATAAGGGCAAACCATCACTATGGCCATGGACTTACTGACGAAAATCCCTCCATTAGACCGGCTACCGCCAGAAGAGCTGCGGAGGATCTCCCAGGCAGGCCACGAGCTCCTTCTGGATCCGGGAACCCCCCTTCTGGAACAAGGGGGTAGCCCCGCAGACAAACTCTATCTTCTTCTGGAGGGAAAGGTGGCCCTGCTGGATGGGGAGAAGGAGGTGGGAACCCTTGGGGCAGGGGAGTTTTTCGGCTTTCCCTCCCTCCTTTCCGGCGAACCCCCGGCCCTGGGGGTGGTGGCCAAGACCCCGGTCCGGCTTCTGGCCTTTCCCACGGAGGCCTTCCAAAGGCTTCTGACGTACCCGGAAGCGGCCCGCTTTTTTGGCCAAGGCCTGGCGGAACGGGTAAGGCTGCGGCTGGCGCCAGAACCCTCCCTCTTTGCCCCCGTGGGCAACCTGGTACGCCGGCCCCCCGCCTTCATCCCCCCTTCGGCCACGGTGGAAGAGGCCGCGAGGAGGATGCGCCAAGAGGGCATCTCCAGCCTCCTGGTGGAAGGAGAGCCTTTGGGCATCCTCACGGACCGCGACCTAAGGAACCGGGTCCTGGCGGAGGGCCTTTCCCCCTCCACCCCCGTGGCCCAGGTGATGACCACACCCCTCTTCACCCTCCCGGCGGAAACCCCCATCTATGAGGCCCTGGCGGCCATGGTGGAACGGGGCATCCACCACCTGCCCCTTACGGAAGGGGGGAAGGTGGTGGGGGTGGTGACCCATACCGACCTGCTCCTCAACCAGGCCCAAAGCCCCTTGGTCCTCCTAAGGCGGATTGAGCGGCTGGAGCTTTCCCGGTATGGC
>NZ_CALLUR010000080.1:0-6222 GCF_938010445.1 uncultured Thermus sp. | reverse complement strand
TAGGTCACCCACGCGTTACTCACCCGTCCGCCGCTGGGCAGGTATAAACCCGCCCCGCCCGACTTGCATGTCTTAGGCACGCCGCCAGCGTTCACCCTGAGCCAGGATCAAACTCTCCAACAAAAAAACGCCTAAAGGCGTGATCTTTCGTGCGTTGCCCTGTTCCTGCGCTTTCAAGATCCCCCGCCGGTCCAACCGGCGCAACATTGAATGTACCAGGTGGGGGCTTTTCTGTCAAGATGGGGGCATGGTGGACCTCTTGGTGGTGGTCCCCCACCCCGATGACGAAAGCTTTGGTGCCGGAGGGGCCCTTCTTCTTGCCAAGGACGCTGGGCTTAGGACGGGGATCCTGACCCTCACCCGGGGGGAAGCGGGAAGGACCTTGGGGCTATGCTCCCCGGAGGAGCTACCCCAGGTGCGGGTGAGGGAACTCCACCAGGCAGGGGAAATCCTGGGGGTGGATTTCCTCCAGGTCCTCCCCTTTCCCAACGCACTGCCCCAAGAGGCCGGCGAGGGGCCCCGTGGCTTGGCCTCGGGTAAAGGTCTCCTAGACCATCCGGAAGCGGAAGCTGCTATACGGGAATGGCTCCTTTCCCTTAGGCCCCGGTACGTGGTCACCTTTCCCCCAGACGGTATCAACGGCCACCCCGACCACGTGGCCACGAGCCGCTACGCCAAAAGGGCCGCGGAAGGCCTGGCCCAGGTGGTCTACTTCGTCCGACCCGAGGGCCCTTGGCCCATTACCCACCGCCTGCGCCTCCCCGAATGGGCCTTGGCCCGGAAGCTCAAGGCCTTGGCCCAGCACAAAACCCAGGCCCTTTCCATCCTGGCCTTCATGGAAGGATATCCCGAACGGCTCTGGACGGAAACCTTTCACCTTCCGGGCTTCCAGGGCACTGAGGAGGGGCCATGGTGGTAAGGCCCTTGGACCACACCGCCGACGTGGGCTTTGAGCTAGAGGCAAGGAGCCTCGAGGACCTCTTCCAAGCCGCCCTCAAAGGGCTTTTGCAGGTGATGTTCCTCTATCCTCCGGAAGGGGGCAGCCGGCGCCGGCGCCTTTCCCTGGAGGCCGAGGACCTGGAAACCCTCCTGGTGCGTTTCCTCAACGAGCTCATCTACCTGATCCAGACCAAGGGCTTCGTGCCCGGAAGGGCGCGGGTAAGGGTAGAAAGGAAGGATGAGGGTTACCGCCTCACCGCCACCCTCTTAGGGGAACCCTTCCAGGAAGCCTTCGGTTTTCAAGGGGAGGTGAAGAGCGCCACCTTTCACGGCCTGCAGGTGAGCCAGGAGAACGGGAGGTGGAGGGCCCAGCTGATCTTAGACGTCTAAAGCGGAAAGGCCTGCCCGCACCCGTTCCAAAAGCCCCGCCCCCACCAAGGCCTTGGCCCGGAGAAGGGCGTTTTTCACCGCTAACGCGTCGGCGGAACCGTGGCCGATGAAAACCGCCCCCTCCACCCCCAGAAGGGGCATGGCCCCGTACTGGGAGGGATCCACCTTTTCCTTCAACTTTCGCAGGGCCCCCCGGGCCAAAAGGGCCCCCAGCCTGGCCAAAAGGCTTCCGCTAAGGGCCTCCTTGACCCAGCCCAAGAGCACCTTGGCCTCCCCTTCCGCCAGCTTCAGGACCACGTTTCCCGTAAAACCATCGGTGACCACCACCTCCGTGGTGCCCAAGAAGATGTCCCGCCCTTCCACGTTGCCGAAAAACCGCTCCCCCAAGGCCTTCTTCAGGAGGGGATAGGTTTCCAGCACCAGGGCGTTCCCCTTCCCTTCCTCCTCGCCGATGGAAAGGAGGCCCACCTTTGGCGCTGGCAAACCGTTGGCCTCGGCATAGGCCAGGCCCATGGCCGCGAACTGCACCAAGAAGGAGGGGCGGCAGTCGGCGTTAGCCCCCCCGTCCAGGAGGAAGGTGCGCCCCCTTTGGCTGGGGAACTCCACCAAAAGGGCGGGCCGTTCCACCCCCTTCACCCGCCCTAGGGTGAAAAGGGCCGCGGCCATGGTGGCCCCGGTGTGGCCCATGGACACCACCGCCTGTACCTGGCCCCGCTTTAGGAGGTCCATGGCCACCATGATGGAGCTTTCCCGACGCTTTCTCACCTCGGTGGCGTGCTCCTCCATGGGAATCCAGTCCGGGGCGTGGTGGATGGGCAAGGAGGCCCCATGGCGGGAAAGCTCCGCCCGCAAGCGGGCCTCTTCCCCCACCAAAAGGACCTCCACCCCTTCCTTGGCTGCCAGGAGGGCCCCCTGAACCGTGACCCCGGGGGCATGGTCCCCCCCCATGGCGTCCAGGGCGATCCTCATGCGCTTGGCGGCAGGTGCTTCTGAATCTTGGCCTCAAAGTTGCGCTTGGGCTGGGCCCCCACCAGCACCTCCACCGGCTGGCCGTTTTTGAAGAGGATCACCGTGGGAATGCTCATGACCCTAAAGCGCATGGCCGTCTTGGGGTTTTCGTCCACGTCCAGCTTGGCCACCACGACCTTCCCTGCGTACTCCCTGGCCAGCTCCTCCAGGATGGGGGCGATCATGCGGCAAGGGGCACACCACTCCGCCCAGAAGTCCACCAGGACCAAGGGGTATCCGGCTAGGGTCTGGTCAAAGTTGGCGTCGGTAACCTCTATGGGCTTCGCCATACCCCACCACTTTAAAACAAAACCCCGAGGGCATACACCCCCGGGGGGAACCCTTAGGGTTATCGCTTCTTCTTGCCGCCCTTCTTACCCCCCTTGCCGCCGAAGCCCCCGGTGCCTCGGAGGAAGCTTTTCAGCTTGTTCTCAAACTCGGGGGATTGCTTGGGCAGGCGCCTGGGCCTGGGAGGTGGAGCTCCTTCTGGGGCAGGGGTGAGGTCCTTGATGGAAAGGTCCAGCCGCCCCTTGGCATCCCGGCCCTTTACCATCACCTGGACGATATCCCCCTCGTTGAGAAAGTCCCGCACGTTCTTCACGAACTCATGGGCGATCTGGGAGATGTGCACCAGGCCCTGCTCGCCCCCCGGGAGCTCCACAAAAGCGCCAAAATCCGTAACCCGCACCACGCGGCCCTCTACCACACTTCCTGCTTCTAGGTCCACTTTCCTTCTCCCTTTGCGCGGCGGTGATCCGCGATGCCCCCACTATAGCACAAAGGGGCGCACCCCCTTCCGGTCCAAGGGGGCCAGGAGCTCGGCAAAGGTGCGTCCAAGCACAGGGTGCCGCCCCTCAGGAATAAGGTCGGCCAGAGGCACCAGGACAAAGGCCCGCTGGGAAAGCCTAGGGTGGGGCACCTCGAGGCCCTCCTCCTGCAAGACCAGGTCCCCGTATAGAAGGAGGTCCAGGTCAATGGTCCTTGGCCCCCAAGGCTCCTTCCGCTCCCGCCCCAGGCTCTGCTCCACCGTCAAGAGGCCCTCCAGAAAAGCCCTGGGGGAAAGCTCCGTGTCCACCTCCGCCACCAGGTTCAGGTAAAGGGGCTGGGGCGGGCCCACGGGCTCGGTTTCGTACACGGGGGAAAGGCGAAGGAGACGGGTTTTCTCCAGGCGGGAAAGGAGGGAAAGGGCCTTTAGCAGGTAGCCTGCCCGGTCCCCCAGGTTGGAGCCCAAGCCCACATAGGCCAGCACCCTCCCAGTCTATCCGTTGACAGGAGGCCCCCATCCCCCTACCCTGAAGGGGAGATGGCCGCCTGGGGCAAAACCTAATGGGCCTGGGAAGCCTGGCTTCCCGGGCCTGCCCGGGGGCTTTTCTTTTGGAGGCGAGCATATGGTTAAGGAGGTCTACGAAGACTGGCGCACCCTCCTCGAGGCGGAAAAAGCCCTGGACACCGGCGTCTACACCAAGCACGACCTGCTTTTGGTGCGCGGGCAGGGGGCTAGGGTCTGGGATGCCGAGGGCAACGAGTACATTGACTGCGTGGGGGGCTACGGGGTGGCCAACCTGGGGCACGCCAACCCTGAGGTGGTGGCGGCCATCAAGGAGCAGGCGGAAACCCTCCTTTCCATGCCGCAAACCCTTCCCACCCCCATGCGGGGGGAGTTCTACCGCACCCTGGTGGGCCTTCTCCCTCAGGAGCTCAACCGGGTCTTCCCCACCAACTCCGGCACCGAGGCCAACGAGGCCGCCATCAAGTTCGCCTGGGCCCACACCAAAAGGCGCAAGCTGGTGGCCGCCATGCGGGGCTTCTCCGGACGCACCTTAGGAAGCCTTTCCGTCACCTGGGAGCCCAAGTACCGGGAGCCCTTCATGCCCCTTTTGGGGCCGGTGGAGTTCATCCCCTATAACGATGTGGAGGCCCTGAGGCGGGCGGTGGACGAGGAAACGGCGGCGGTGATCCTCGAGCCCGTCCAGGGGGAGGGGGGGGTGCGCCCCGCCACCCGGGAGTTCTTGGAAGCCGCTCGGGAAGTAACCCGGGAAAAGGGAGCCCTGCTGATCCTGGACGAGATCCAGACCGGCATGGGCCGCACCGGGAAACGCTTCGCCTTTGAGCACTACGGGGTGGTGCCCGACATCCTCACCCTGGCCAAGGCCCTGGGGGGCGGGGTGCCCATAGGGGCGGCGGTGATGCGGGAGGAGGTGGCGAGGAGCATGCCCAAGGGAGGCCACGGCACCACCTTTGGCGGCAACCCCTTGGCCATGGCCGCCGGGGTGGCGGCCCTGCGCTACCTGGAACGCACCCGGCTTTGGGAACGGGCCGCGGAGCTTGGACCGTGGTTCATGGAAAGGCTCAGGGAGATCCCCTCCCCCAAGATCCGCGAGGTGCGGGGGCTTGGGCTTATGGTGGGCCTCGAGCTCAAGGAAAAGGCCGCCCCGTACATCGAGCGCCTGGAAAAGGAGCACCGGGTCTTGACCCTGCAGGCGGGCCCCACGGTGATCCGCTTCCTCCCCCCTTTGGTCATCCAAAAGGCGGATCTGGAGCGGGTGGTGGAGGCGGTGCGGGCTGTGCTAACCTAAGATGAGCGCAAACGGCTTGGATCCCGTTGAGTTCCTGATGGGGGCCCTAAGGATCCCCTCCCCCTCGGGTGAGGAACGCCTGGTGGCGGAGTACCTGGCGGAGGGCATGGAACGGCTTGGGCTTAAGGCCTTCGTGGACGAGGCGGACAACGCCCGGGGCCAGGTGGGGCAGGGGCCCACCCAGGTGGTCCTCCTGGGGCACATCGACACCGTCCCCGGGGTGGTGCCCGTAAGGCTGGAGGGCAACAAGCTTTTTGGCCGAGGGGCGGTGGACGCCAAGGGCCCCTTCGTGGCCATGGTTTTCGCCGCCGCTGGGCTTTCGGAGGAGGCGAAAAGGCGCCTTACCGTTCACCTGGTGGGGGCCACGGAGGAGGAGGCCCCTAGTTCCAAGGGCGCCCGCTTCGTGGCTCCCAGGCTGAAGCCCCACTACGCCATCATCGGGGAGCCCTCGGGCTGGGAAGGCATCACCTTGGGGTACAAGGGGAGGCTTCTGGTAAGGGCAAGGCGGGAAAAGGATAACTTCCACTCCGCCCACCACGAGCCCAACGCCGCCGAGGAGCTCATCAGCTACTTTGTGGCCATCAAGGCCTGGGCCGAGGCCATGAACGTGGGGCAGAAGGCCTTTGACCAGGTGCAATACACCCTAAGGGATTTCCGCATCCAGCCGGCGGAGCTCAAGCAGGTGGCGGAGATGTTCTTTGACCTGCGCCTGCCCCCCAGGCTTCCTCCGGAGGAGGCCATCCGCCACCTCAGCGCCTACGCGCCCCCCACCATTGAGCTGGAGTTCTTTGGCCGGGAGGTACCCTACCTGGGCCCCAAGGACACCCCCCTGACCCGGGCCCTAAGGCAGGGGATCCGCAAGGCGGGGGGCAAACCCGTCTTCAAGTTGAAAACCGGCACCAGCGACATGAACGTCCTGGCCCCCCACTGGAACGTGCCCATGGTGGCCTATGGGCCAGGGGACTCCACCTTGGACCACACGCCCTACGAGCACATAGAGGTGGAAGAGTTCCTAAAAGGGATTGAGGCCTTACGGGAGGCCCTCGAGGCCCTGGCCAAAACCCACGTGCCCCCAGAGAAGGTGGGCTAAACTTGAGGCGTGGTTGCCTATTGGCTTGGGTCCCTGGCCCTTATCCTATTCCTCGGCCTATTCCCTCCCACCGCTCCTTGGAGCGAGCGCTTTTTAACCCCCCTGGTGGCCCTGATAGGCGGGGGTATTCTCCTTGGGCACCGGGAGAAACCCTTTGGATTAGGGCTTTTCTTCTTGGGCCTGGGCGATCTGGCTTGGACCCTTGAGGACCTGGGCCGC
>NZ_CALLUR010000079.1:0-4644 GCF_938010445.1 uncultured Thermus sp. | reverse complement strand
CCTCCTCCCGGTGGACCCGGACCCCCTTGGCCAAGGCCTCCCGCTCCTCAGGGGAGAGGTAGAGGGCCTTGGCCTCCTCTTCGGGCATCAGGCCCAAGACCCGGCCCCTGGCCTCCTCCAGGGCCTTTTCCTGCTCCTTCTCCTGGGCGGAAAGCCCCGCCAGGGTCCGGGAAACCTCCTCCAGGGCCTGGGCCAGTTGGCGGTCCCGCCCCTCCTTTTTTTCCAGCTCCTCCAGCCTTCGGGAAAGCTGCCCGATGTGCTCCCCCACCGGCCTCCCCCCCGTCTTTTCCCAAAGCAGGCGGTAAAGCCCAGCCCCCAAGGCCTCCTTCTCCTGCCGCAAGGAGGCCAAGGCTTCCCGGACCCTTTCCCAGGCCGCTTCTTGTCCGCCGAGATCCGTTAGGGGCCCTACCTCCCCCTCCGTGCCGGAAAGCTCCCGGCGCCCATGCTCCAACTCCTGGGAAAGCCGCTTCACCTCCTCCTCCAGGGCCCGGGCCTCCCCCTGTTTTTCCCTGTACCGTTCCCTAAGCTCCTGAAGCCTGGCCTGCGCCCCCTGAAGCTCCTCCTCCAGGGCCTTGGGATCCCCGGGGCGGGGTGGAACCCCCAGGGCCTTTAGGGCCTCGCGCTTGGCCCTTTCCTCCTCCGCCAGGGCCCCGAGCCGGGTCAGGACCTCCCGCAAGGCCTTCTCCCCCTCCTCCCGCCTCTTCCTGAGGCCGGAGGCCCCGGGCCCCTCCGGCACCGGGGGCAGGGCGCGGACCACGCCGCCGCACAGGGGGCAGGGCTCCCCGGGGCGCAGAAGGTCGCGGTAGGCAAGAAGCCCAAGCCGCTTCTCCTCCTGGGCCAGGTGGGCGAGCTCGGCCTCCAGGCGCTTTTTTTCCTCCTCCAAAAGCCCCCTTCGCCTCGCGATCTCCTCCAGCTCCAGCCCGAGCCGGTGGGCCTCGGCCCCCTTCCGGGCCTCCTCCAGGGCCTCCGCCTGGGCCCGGGCCTGCCCCCCCTCCGCCACCAGGCGCTCCAGGGCCTCCTTAAGTTGCCTTAAGGCCTCCTCCTTTTCCCCAAGCCGCCTTTGCCCCTCCACCAGGCGGGCCAGCCCCCGCTCCCTCTCCGCCAAAAGGGCCTCCTCCCGCAGTAGGGACTCCAAGGCCTCCGCATAGGCCTCGGGGGAAAGCCCCACCCTGGGGGCGGGGTGCTCCTTCACCCCCACCCGGCGCCAAAGGGCCTCGAGGGCCCTAAGCCCTTCCGCCTCCCGGAGCGCCCTTTGCGCCGCCTTCAGCTCCCCGGGGTCAAAGGCCAGGGCCCGGCGCTCCCGTTCCAGCTTTTCCAGCTGGTCCCTTAGTCCCCGGAGCCTTCCTTTGGTGGCGGCCAGGGCCTCCTCCTTCCACCTGAGGTCTTGCCAAAGGGGCAAGGCCTTTTCCGCCTCCTCCGCCTTCTTAAGCCTTTCCTCCACCTCCCCCATGCGGGGGGCCTCGGCCTTAAGGCGGTGTAGGCGGCCTTCCAACTCCCTTAGGCGCTTAAGAAGGGACTCCAGGTCCCTCCCCTCGGCAAGCCCTTTTTCCAGCTGCTTCTTCTCCTGAAGAAGGCGGGCGATCTCCTGGGATAGATGGGCCAGCTCCTTCTCCAGCTCCTCCTTGGCCTCGAGGCTCACCTCACGAAGCCCCAAAAGCTCCCCCTCCAGCCGGCCCTTCTCCTCCAGGAGGGCCGCCTTGCGGGAGGCCGCCTTGTCCCGGGCCCGCTCCAGCCGGGAAAGCTCAAAGAGGTCCAGGAGGATCCTCCGCCTTTCCTTGGCCTCCCCCTTAAGGAAACGGTCAAACTCCCCTTGGGGTAGAAGCAAAGCCCTGGTGAAGGCCTCGTAGCTGAGCCCCAAGAGTTCCTCCAAGGTCCGGTTCAGGGCCTCCAGGGTCTCCAGGGGGAGAAGCTTCTCCCCGGCGGGCTCCACCTGGAACAGCCGGCCCTCGCTCCTCCTTCCCCGGACCCGCTCCACCCTATAGACCCTTCCCCCCACCTGGAAGGTGAGGCGCACCCGGGCCTCGCTGGCGGCAGGGTGGACCAGGCTTCCCACGTTCCGCCCCACCCGGGGCACGAGGCCATAGAGGGCGAAGGCCATGGCGTCTAAAAGGGTGCTCTTCCCGCTTCCCGTGGGCCCGGTGATGGCGAAAAGCTCCACGTCGGAGAAGTCCACCCCCTGCCGCTCCCGGTAGGGGCCAAACCCCTCAAGCTCCAGGCGCAAGGGCCTCAAGCTCCACCTCCTTAAGCACCTGGCCAAACCGCTCCAAAAGCGCCTCCTCCTGGCGCCCCCGCTCCCTCAGATAGCGTTCGTAGGCCTCCACCAAGCCCAGTTCCGGAGCCGAGCCCATCTCCCCATCCTCCAGCCCTCCCAGGGTCTCCACCGCCAGGAGATGGGGAAGCCCCTGGAAAAGCCTCTCCTTCACCGCCGGGGAAAGCCGGCCCTCCACCACCAGCCGGAGGTAGCCGGGAAAGCGCTCCAGCTCGGGAAGCCTCCCGTCCAGCTCCTCGGGCTTCAGGCGGAAGGTCCTTAAGGGCTTGCCCCAGCGCTCCCGTAGGGGATAGACCTGGACCGGTCCCCGTTCGGGCACCTCCACCAGCAAGGCCCCCCGCTCCGCCTCCTCCCCCTCCCCGAAGTCCAGCTGGATGAGGCTTCCCGAATACCAAGCCACCGGGGCCTCGGAAACCTGTTGCTGGCGGTGGATGTGGCCCAGGGCCAGATAGCGGGCCTCCAGGGGCAGGGCGGAAGGGGGCACGGCGTAGCTACCCGTGAGGTGGAAGGCGAACTCCCCCGCCCCCGGCCGCGCCCCCTCCAGGGCAAAATGCCCCAACATCAAGGGGCTTCTCAAGTTGTCCAGAATGCGGCGCATGGCCTCGGCGTAGGTGCGGTGGCGCTCCTCGGCCTCTTGCAGGACCTTTTTCACCAGGATGCGCTCGGAAACAAAGGGAAGGAGGGCCGCCTCGAGGTCCCCCACCCGGACCACACCCCCTTCCTCCCGGAAAAGGGGCTTCCCCCTCACCTCCGCCCCCGCCAGGGCCAAGAGGGGGGCGAGGGCCTCGAGGCGCTCCTTGGGGTCATGGTTGCCGGCGATGACCAAGGCGGGAACCCCAAGCTCCCTAAGGCGCAGGAAAAACTCCACCGCCATGGCCTCGGCCTCGGCGGATACCTGGGGGCGGTCAAAGAGGTCCCCCGAGATCACCACCAGGTCCACCCCTTCCTTGGCCACCACCTCCACAAGGGCCTTCAGGGCCTCGCCCACCTCCGGGGTCCGGTCCACGCCCTTTAATACCTTGCCCAGGTGCCAGTCCGCGGTATGGAGGAGCCGCACGCCTTCCATACTACCCCTGCCCAAGGCTCAGTGGGGGTGGCCGTGGGCCTCCGGCGGTCCCCCTTTCCCCCCCTGGAAGGCCCAGGCGGCCACCAAGGTGGTGAAGGGTACCGCCAGCAGAAGCCCCAAGGAACCCAGCACCATGGAGACCATCTCGGCGGCAAAGGGCTCGGTATTGAGGAGGAAGCGCAAGGGGGTGGGGTCCTTGGTGAGGAGGAGGAAAAGGGGTAAGGAACCGGCCGCATAGGCCAGGACCAGGGTGTTCACCAGGCTACCCATGTGGTCGTAGCCCACCTCCATGCCCCTCCGGTAAAGCTCCCCCAGGCCAAAGCGGGGGTTGGCGTGGGCCAAGGCCTGGACCACCGCCGCCTGGGTCACGGTCACGTCGGTCAAGGCTCCCAAGGCCCCCACCACCACCCCCGCCAGGAAGAGGGAGACCAGGTCCACCCCACCCCATTGCCTCAGGAGGAGGGCCTCCTCCGAGGCCAGGCCCGTGAACCCCAGGGCCCGGGTGAAGAAGAGGGCCAAGAGGAGGACCAAGGCCACCGAGGCCAGGGTGCCCAAAAGGGCGGCGGTGGTCTTGCGGTTTACCCCGTGGACCAGGTACACGGTGAGAAGAAGCACCCCCAGGCTTCCCAAAAAGGCGTAAAGAAGCGGGTTCCCCCCAGCCGCCACCCTGGGAACCACAAAGTAGACCACCACCAAAAGGCTCAAAAAGGTGCCCACAAGCCCCCTAACCCCCTTGCCCCGGCCCAAGAGGGCCGCTAGGAAGGCGAACAGGCCCAAAAGACCAAGAAGCCAGGGGATCCGGTCGGGCTCGGTCACATAGGTCCGGCCCCCCTCCTGGTAGAGGACCACCCGCTGGCCCAGCCGGTACTGGCCGCCATCCACGGGGAGGAGGGCCGGAAGCCTCCTGCCCCCCACCTCCACCTGGGCCACGCCCTCTTGGGGCTCGAGGGCCACCAGGCGACCCACCAGGTACCTCCCCTCGCCCTGGGCCAAGGCGGGTAGGAGGAGCAAACATAGGAGAACCCCCAAGCGCATGCCGCCACTTTACCCCGGAAGGATGAAAACTTTTTCTCAGATTGCTATTCTGGGAGCATGGAGCGCTCCACCCGGCAGCGGCGGGCCATCCGGGAAACCTTTTTAGAGGCAGGCCGGCCCCTCTCCCCCCAAGAGGTCCTGGAGCTGGCCAAGAGGAAGGTCCCCTCCTTGGGCCTGGCCACCGTGTACCGCACCCTAAAGGGCTTGGTGGAGGAGGGCTTCCTAATCCCCGTGGTCCTTCCCGGCGAACCCCCCCGGTACGAACCCGCAGGCC
>NZ_CALLUR010000078.1:0-8257 GCF_938010445.1 uncultured Thermus sp. | reverse complement strand
GAAAAAGGCTTTTGGACCACGAGCTCATCCAACACGACCTCCTGGAGATGCGCCTTAGGCAGGTGGGGGGCACCGCCTTGGCCTTCCTGGCCATCCAGGCCTTTGACCGGGCCTGGGAGGAGAGGCCTCCCTATAGCCCCGGCTACCACCTGGCCCGCCTCCTCTCCCACCTGGCCAAGGGGGGCACCGCCGAACACGCCAGCGCCATCACCGCCCTCGCCATGGAGCTCTTTGGCGGCCTGGGCTTCCTGGAGGAGTATGGGGTAGCCCGCTGGCACCGGGAGGCCCTCATCACCCCCATCTGGGAAGGACCCGCCAACATCCAGGCCTTGGACATGCTGGAAGCCATGGCCAAAAAGCGGGCCCATGAACCTCTTTTGGAAATGCTCCAGGATCATCCTCAGGCCCAAAGGTATGCGGAAAGGGCGCTGGCGAGGCTAAAGGAGGAAGGCCCCTGGCACGCCAAGGAGGCCCTAAGAGGGCTGGCCGACGCCGTAGCCGTCTACGCCTTGGCAAAGGTAGCCCACGAGCCCTTCCCTGAGCTTTCCCACCTTTACGCCCGGCGCTTCCTGGAAGGGGAACCCCTACCCCTTAGCGCCCAAAGGCCCAGGCTCTACGACCCCTGGTGAAGCCTCTCGTATAGGGGCCCCAGGTCCTCGGGGCGGAAGCGGGCGGTGTAGCCCTTGGGGGGCAAGGGTTCCTGGTAGAAAAAGGCGGGAAGGCGGTCCTCCTCGTGGGTGAAGCCCGCCAGGTGGTTGAAGCGGTGCTCCAGGCGCAAAACCCCCTCCCCAAGCTCACGCCAAAAGCCGGGGGTGAGGCTTGTGCCTAAGGCGGCGTTGAGGCTTTCCACCACGAACTCCACCTGCTTGTTGGTGACGCTTCCCCCGAAGACACAAAGGCCCAGGGCATCGTTGGCGGCAGCATTCACCTGGGCCTGGTAGCTGGCCTCCAGGATCTCCGCCACCGGCATGGCCCGGGTTTCCAGGCGCGGGGCATTGCCCGCGGTGTGGTCCGCCCCCTGGGCGGTCACCATCATGGTGATGCCCGTGGCCTCCACCACCCTGGGGTCGTAGGCGCTGATGGCCTGGCGCTTGATAACGGGAACCCGCCCAAGCCCCAAGGCCTCCCCCACCCGGGCGGTGCCTTGGGCCAGGAAGCGGGCGGCCTCGCTCGGGGTATAGAGGGCCTTGAGCTTGGCCTCCATGAAGGCATAATCCCCCCAATCCGCCTCCCCCTTTTCCATGAAGAGGGCCAAGGTGGCCCCGGTTTCTATGGTGTCCACCCCCAGGTCGTTGGCCAAGCGGTTCAGGCGGGCCAGCTGGTCCGGGTCGGTGAGGCCGCAGTTGGTTCCCATAAGGCCGATGGTTTCGTACTCCAAAGGGGAAACCACCTCCTCCCCGCCCTCGTCCACGATGACGTTGGAGCACTGGATCACGCACCCGGGCATGCAGGCGTGGGTGGGCTTCCCACCCCGGGCCTTGTTGAGGGGGGCGATGTACTGGCCCCCCATGCGGAACTCCTCCGGAGGGGCAAGCTGCCCCTGGCGAAAGTTCCGCACGGGAAGTCCCCCGAAGGCATTCTGGAAGTCGGCCATCCCCATGGTGCCGATGGCGTTGTAGAACTTCATCACCAAGGGATCTTGGCGCAAGAGCTCCGCATAGCGGCGGATGGCCCCGGTGACCTTGGGCTTATCCCAGACCTCCGCCTTCCCCGGCACCTCCACCACGAGGGCCTTCACCCGCTTGGCTCCCATTACCGCCCCCACGCCACCCCGGGCCGCCAGGCGGGAGGGCCTCCCATCGGTATCGGAAAAGGCGATGCCGGAAAGGAGGCCCAGATACTCCCCCACCGGCCCTAGAAGGGCAAACGCGATCTTCCTGCCGTAAGCGGCAAAGAGCCTTGTGGCCGCCTGGAAGTTCCCGAGGCCGAGGAGCTCCCCCGCCGGGTCAAAAAAGACCTGCCCCTCCCGGGTGATGCGGAGGACCACCCAGTCGGGGCTTGTCCCCACGAGGACCAGATGGGCAAGCTTCATCTGCCCCAGGGCGTAGCCGAAGGTGCCGCCCCCGTTGGCCTCCTTGATGCCCAGGGTCAGGGGGCTACGGGTGCCCACGCTGGTGCGATTGGCGTTGGAAAACCCCGTGCCTGCCAAGGGGCCGATGGCGAAGACCAGGGGGTTTTCCGGGGAAAGGGGGTCCATGCGGTAAGCCTCCCGCTCCATGAGGATCCTCCCCGTGCGAAAACGGCCCCCAAAGGCCACCTCCTCGGGGGGAACCCCCTGCCAATGAACCCGCCGTGAGGAAAGATCCACCCACAAAGACCGCCACATCACCCTAAAGCTTACCCCTCCCCCCGCCGCACCTCCAGGGCCCGGAGCCGGTTGACCGCCGCCCCCAGTTCCAAGGGGCGCACCTCAGCCAGCTCAGGGGTCTCCTCGAGGCCAAAGAGATCCTCCCCCTCCGCCAAGGCCCTCTCCACGAGCCTGGCCATGGGGGTGCGGCCATCCGCCAGGCGCCATAACCGCTGCAACCAGGCCCCCAAGGCCCGCACCTGGGCGTTTTCAAAAAGGTCCAGGGCCGAGAGGTCCACCACCTCCTCCCCGTACACCAACTCCCTGAGACCCCGGCCCTTCACCCGGGCCTTCCGGCCTCTTCTGGGATCAAAGCTTTCGGGCAAGGGAGCCCGGGAAACCACGGCCAGGGGATACCGCGGCTCGCCAAAGGCCCGGCCCGTGGGGTGGGCTTGGGCGATGGCTTTGGCCTCCTGGGTAACCTCCCTTGGGCGGTACTCCTCCAGGAGCAAAACGGTGTCTGCCAGGTCCAGGTAATCCCCCACCCCGCCCACCACCAGGACCAGGCTCACCCCCAGGGCCTTGAAATCCCCTATGCGATCCAAAAGCGGGGTCAGGGTTTCCCGCCGCACCAGGGCCTGCATGCGGGCATCCCGCACCAGGAGGTTGGTGGCGGAGGTATCCTCGTCCAGGAGTAGCACCTTGGCCCCCAGTTCCAAGGCCTCCAGGATGGCGGCGGCCAGACTGGTGGAACCCGAGGCATCCTCGGTGGTGAAGAAGGAGGTGTCCTGGCCCAGGGGCAGGTCGTGCACAAAGGGCCTCAGGTCCACCCCCACCACGCTCCGGCCATCCTCGGACTGGACCCGTTGCGCCCGGGCATGGGTCACCACCCACTCCCGCCCGTCCCCAGGGATGTGGGGATGGACCCCGTGGACCAGGGCCTCGAGGAGGGTGGTCTTCCCGTGGAAGCCTCCACCGGTGATGAGGGTAAGGCCCTCGGGAAGGCCCATCCCCAAGACCTCCCCCTTGTGGGGTACCCGGAAGGAAACCCGCAAGGAAGGCGGACTTTGGAAGGGCACCGCCCCCTTTAAGGGCCTTTGGCTCACCCCGCTCTCCCGGGGCAGGATGGCCCCCTCCCCCACAAAGGCCACCAGCCCCCTTTGGGGCAGGCGCTCCTGGATGTGGGCAAAATCCTCCGCCTGGTGGACATGGGCCAGGAGCTTCTCCACCTCCAGCTCCTCCAGAAACCCCCGAAGATGGTCCGCCAGGGCCCGAAAAAGCCTGGCCGCCTCCTTGCCCAGAATCCTCCGGCCCGAGGCCGCTAGACCCACCCGGAAGCGGAGGTAAAGGCCCTGTGGCGCAAGATGGGCCCCGGCCCGCCTTAGGACCTTGGGGCTTTCCACCTCCACAAAAACCCTACCCGAGTGGCCGCTACCCCCAAGGTGGGGCAGGTTCCGGAAACGGGCCTTGAGCGCCCGCAGCAGGAAGTCCTCCACCGCCACCCGCCCCACGGGGTGGGCGAAGACCCGAAGCCTCGCCGCGGCCTTGGCCGGATAGCGCACCTCCACCACGCTGGGAGAGGCAAAGGGATCGCCCTGCACGTGGACGAAGCGGAGGTCAAAACCGTCCCCCTGCCAAACGCCCCTGAGATCCTTGTAAAAAGGGTAAGGCCTCCCCTCCAAGGAGGCCAGAAAGGGGAAAAGCTCCTCCAGGCGCCGCACCCCTCTAGGCTACAGGACCTCCACCTCCACCCGCCTCAGAGCCCGGGAAAGCCGATCCACTCCCTCCAGGAACTCCTCCTCCTGGATGGTCAAAGGCGGGGCCACCACGAGAATGTTGTGCTTGGCCAGCACGTAAACCCCCTCGGCCAAAAGGGCCTTAAGCAGCGCCTGCATGGCGGGGCTAAGAGGGCCATGCCAAGGGGAAAGGGGTTCCTTGCTTTCCCTGTCCCTAACCAGCTCCAAAGCGTAGAAGGCCCCCAGGCCCCGCACGTCCCCCACCACGGGATGGCGCTCCTTCAAGGCCTCCAGGGCCTCCCGGAAAAAGGGCTCCAGGGCCAGCACCCGTTGGAAGATACCCTCCTCCAGGTAGGCCTCCACGGTGGCGAGCCCCACCGCCACCGTCAGGGGGTGGCCCGAGTAGGTGTGCCCCGTGGGCACGGGGTTCTCGTCAAAGTGCCGGGCCAGGCCCTCCCGCAAAAGCACGCCTCCCAAAGGCACGTAGGCCGAGGTCACCCCCTTGGCGAAGGTGATGAGGTCCGGCACCACGCCCAAGCGCTGGGCGGCAAAGGCAGCCCCCACGCGGCCAAAGCCGGTCATCACCTCGTCAAAGACCAACAGGATGCCATGCCGGTCACACAGGGCCCGCACCCCATCCAGGTACCCTTCCGGGTACACGATCACCCCGTTGGAGCCCACCACGGGCTCCAGGAAGATGGCCGCCACCCGCTTGGGGTCCTCGTGGAGGAGGACCCTCTCCAGGTGCTCCAGGGCCCGGGCGGCCTCCACCTGCGGGTCCTCCGTGTAAAAGGGGCTCCGGTAGGGATACGGGGCGAAGAAATGTACCACCCCCGGGGCGGTACCCGGCTCCGTTGGCCAGCGGCGGTTCTCCCCGGTGAGGCTGGCCGAGGCATGGGTGGCCCCGTGGAAGGAGCGGTAAGCGGCCAACACCTTGAACCGGCCTGTGAGGTGGCGCACGAACTTCAAGGCATCCTCGTTGGCCTCGGTGCCCGAGGGGGCAAAGAACACCCGGGCCCCTTCCGGCCAGGGGGAAAGGTCGGAAAGGAGTTTCGCGAGAAGGGCCCTTTTGTCGTGGAAGAGGCTTGGGGCCGCGTAGGCCAAGGTGGCCGCCTGCTCGGCGATGGCCCGCACCAGCCTAGGGTGGCCATGGCCCAGGTTCAGGGCCACCAGGCCACTGGAAAAGTCCAGGTAACGCCGCCCCTCCTGGTCGTAAAGCCAAACCCCCTCCCCCCGGACCACCACCGGCGGGTTCAGGGGGGCCTGGGCCACCCAAGGGGTAAGGACGTGCTTCTTGTGCAGGCTCCTGAAGTCCATGGTTTCCCGAGTATACCCCACTTTCCATAAGCCCCGCCCCAGCCTGAGGAGGCTTGTGGAAATAGCGATATTGCATTATCATTACTTACATGCGAGCGCTAACCCTTCTCCTCCTCCTGGGCCTTCCCCTGAACCCGGCCCTGGCCCAGCTCTCCATTGCGGCCACCACCCCCATCCTGGCGGACCTGGTGCGGCAGGTGGGGGGAAACCGGGTGAGCGTGGTGAGCGTGGTTCCCCCGGGTATGGACCCCCACACCTTTGAGCCCACCCCCAGCACCGCCAAGGCCTTGGCCAAAAGCCAGCTTCTCTTCGCCAATGGGCTTGGCCTCGAGGCCTTTCTCCCCAAGCTCCAGAACCTCCTCCCAAAAGGGGCCCGGCTGGTGAAGCTGGCCGAGGGGCAACCGGGCCTCATCTGTGCGGAAGAGGAACCCGAGGAGCACGAGGAGGACGGGCACGCCCATGGCCCTTGCAACCCCCATTTGTGGCTGGACCCCACCTATGCCCTGCGGTATGCGGAGCGTATGGCCCAGGAGCTGGCCCGGCTAGACCCCAAGGGGAAAGGGGTTTACCAGGCCAACCTGGCCCGTTTCCGCCAGGAGGTGGAGAGGCGGGATCAGGCCTTTAAGGCCTGTAACCTAAAAGGCCTCAAGGTGGTCACCCAACACGACGCCTTCGCCTACTTCGCCCGCCGCTACGGCCTCGAGGTGGTGGGAAGCCTCACCGCCACGGGGGCCCAGGAGGTGGGAAGCCAAAGCTTCCTGAGGCTCCTCAACCGGGCCCGTCAAAAAGGGGTAAGGCTGGTCCTGGCCGAGCCCCAGTTCCAGGGCACGGCCCTTAAGGCCTTGGCCGAGGCCTTGGGCGCCCGGATCGCCGTGCTCTACACCGACACCCTAGACCGCAAGGTGCCGCATTACCTAGCCCTGCTAGACCACAACCTGAAGGCCCTGTGCCCATAATGGAGGCATGGGGTTCAAGGAGGTTTTCGGCACCCTGCCCGAGGCCAGCGCCCAGGCCCCGGGCCGGGTGAACCTTTTGGGAGAGCACACCGACTACCAGGAAGGCTACGTCCTCCCCACCCCCCTTCCCTACTTCACCCAGGTGGAGGCGGCCAAGGCCGAGGGCCGGGTGGAGGCCTACAGCGAGGACCTGAGGGAACTGAGGACCCGCCCCTTGGGAAGCCCGGCCCAGGGGGACTTCCTGGACTACCTCCTCGGGGTGGTCTGGGCCTTGAGGAAGGCGGGGCACCAGGTGCCCGGGGCCCGGTTCTACATCCGCAGCCAGGTGCCCATCGGGGCTGGGCTTTCCAGCTCGGCGGCCCTCGAGGTGGCGGCGCTTAAGGCCCTGCGCCTCCTTTACCGGCTGCCCCTTTCCGACAAGGAGATCGCCGTTTTGGGCCAGCGGGCCGAGGTGGAGTACGTGGGGGTGCGCTGCGGCATCATGGACCAGATGGCGGCTAGCCTAGGGGAAGTGGGCAAGGCTCTTTTCCTAGATACCCGCACCCTGGACCACGAAAACCTGCCCCTGCCGCCGGGAGCGCGGGTGGTGGTTTTGGATCTGGGGCTTAAGCGGCGCCTGGCGGAGGCCAGCTACAACCAAAGGCGACAGGAGGCAGAAGAGGCCGCCCGGCGCCTGGGGGTGAGAAGCCTTAGGGATGTGACCGACCTTTGCCTGGTGGAAAGCCTGCCCCCTCCTTTGGACAAGAGGGCCCGGCACATCGTAGCCGAAAACCTACGGGTGCTCCAAGGGGTAGAGGCCTTGCGCAAGGGGGACGCCAGGGCTTTTGGCGAGCTCATGGTGCAAAGCCATCGTTCCTTGGCGCAAAACTATGAGGTGAGTCTTCCCGAGCTGGATACCCTGGTGGAGGCCGCCTTGGAGGCTGGGGCCTATGGGGCCAAGCTCACGGGGGCGGGTTTTGGCGGGGCGGTGGTGGCCCTGGTACCGGAAGCTCGCTTCGCCTCCCTTCAGGAGGTCCTTACGGCCCGTTTTCCCAGGCTTAGGATCCTGTAAAGCAGCCCCGCCCCCGCCCAAGGGATAGGCTAGAACCATGGACAAGCCGAGCCTCCTCCCCCTCCTGGACGCCCGCTTGCCCCTCACCGAGGAGGGGATTGCCGAAGCGGCCCGGCTGGCGGGCGTGCCCTTGGCCCAGGCCTGGGGGGTGGTGCGCTACTACCCCCGCTACCGGGGGCTTCCCCAAGGAAGGCTTCTGGTGGACGACCCCGTGGCCCGGGCCCGGGGGTTTGCCCGCCTCCTGGAAGGGGCGGATGGAACGCACCCTCCCTTGGGCCTCGAGGCCCTCTCCCCCATCCATGTGCGCATAGAGGGGAGGGAGCGGTATGTGGAATACCAGGGCCATCGGGTACCCTTTCGGGAGTTCCGCCTGCCCTTTCACCTGGGCCATGGGGAAAGGCTCCTTCCCCCTGAACCCATCCTGGACCTGGCGGCCTACGAGAGGATCGGGGGGCTACAAGCCTTGCGGAGCCTGCTTGGGGGTAGGCTTTCTCCCCACGACCTCATCCAGGCAGTGGAGGAGGCAGGGCTTTTGGGCCGGGGAGGGGCCGCCTTTCCCACCCACATCAAGATGCGGGCCGTGGCTCAGGGTGAACCCCCCAAGTACCTGGTGGTGAACGCCGACGAATCGGAGCCCGGAAACTTTAAAGACCGCTTCCTCTTGGAACACCATCCCTTCTTGGTTCTGGAAGGGGCCCTTCTGGCCGCCCTGGCCACAGGGGCCAGCCGGATCTTCCTCTACGTGCGGGAGGAGTTCGAGGCCGCCATGCTGGGCCTGGAAAAGGCCGTGGCCGAACTGAAGGAAGCCGGTCTCCTCCCCGTTCCCACCGAGGTCTTCCGCAGCGGGGGCCTCTACATCTGCGGCGAGGAAACCGCCCTCCTGGAGTCCATGGAGGGGAAAAGGGCCGAA
>NZ_CALLUR010000077.1:0-2787 GCF_938010445.1 uncultured Thermus sp. | reverse complement strand
CCGGGCTTTTGGAATACGAGCGCAACACGGTGGAGATCGTGGAAAGGTACGGGGACGGGGTGGTCTACGTGGGGGTGGTGACCCGTCCGCAAAGCGTCCAGCTGCCCCCGGGCTTTGAGTTCTTCGCCCCCTTCTTGCAGATGCCTCCCCAGGAAGGAGCGGGTTCGGGCTTTGTCATTGACAAGGAGGGCTATATCCTCACCAACTACCACGTGGTGGAGGGGGCAAGCCGCATCACGGTGAAGTTCCACAACGACCCGGGCGAGTACCGGGCCCGGCTGGTGGGGGCAGCCCCCCCTTTGGATGTGGCCCTCCTCAAGGTGGAGGCGCCCAAGGAAAAGCTGGTACCCTTGCCGCTTGGGGACTCCGACCGCATCCGGGTGGGGCAGAAGGCCATCGCCATGGGGAATCCCTTCGGCCTGGAGTTCACCGTGACCCAGGGGATCGTCTCCGCGATCCGGGAGAACCCCGGGGCCATCGGGGATGAGTCGGGCCTGGTGCCCCAGGTGATCCAGACGGATGCCGCCATCAACCCTGGCAACTCCGGGGGGCCCCTTCTCAACTCCCGGGGGGAGGTGATCGGCATCAATACCGCCATCCTCACCCCCACGGGCCAGTTTGGGGCCGCCCAGTTCGCCGGCGTGGGGTTTGCCCTGCCCATCAACCTGGTGAAGCAGTACCTGCCGGAGCTCAAGGCGGGGAAGACCCTGGCCGCGGAGGAGATCATCAAAAACCGGCCCCGCCTTGGCGTTTCCCTCATTCCCCTCTCCGTCTACCCCGAGAGGTTGCGCCAGCAGTACGGGCTTCCCGCCTCGGGCCTCATGGTGCAGGAGGTGGAGCGCAATAGCCCCGCTGCCCGGGCGGGCCTGAGGGCTCCAAGCCGCTTTGCCTACCTGCAACTCCCCACGGGGGAGACCCTCCAGGTGGGGGTGGATGGGGACGTCCTCCTCAAGGCGGAGGGCGTGCCCTTAACCTCCATCGCCCAGCTCCGGCGGGTTCTTTACAGCAAGAAGCCGGGGGAGGCGGTGAGCCTCGAGGTCTGGCGCCAAGGCCGCACCTTCACCGTGCGCGTGGTACCCCAGGTGATCCGCTAGCCAGGGGATTAAGGGGGCCAGAGGAGGCGTAGCCGCAGGCATCCCTTTTGCACCCGGAACCAGGTGTCCCCTAGCTTCAAGGCCAGGCCCACCTCGGAGCAGTAGGCCAGGACCTTCCGCCGCTCCTTGGCCAGGGCCTGGTTCCAGGGGTATTCCCCGGCGGTATAGTAGGCTTCCGTTTCCGGGTCGGTGTAGGCCTGGAAGCCCTGGAAGGCCCAAAGCGGGTGAAACTCCACAAGGACGGGTTTCCCCGTGACCGTGTTCACGAACTCCACCTGCCCCTTTTCCCAGGGGGTGAGGAGCAGATACCGCCTTTTGGTCCCCTCTTCCACCGCCACCACCCGCACCAGGGCCAGGAGGACCAGGGCCGACCAAAAAGCCCAGCTCCTCGGGAGCTGGGCCAGCTTGGTGGGGAAGGGAGCGGGTTTCACGGCCCTACTTCAAGGCCCCGGCTTCCCGGAAGTACCGCAGGGCCCCCTCGTGGTAGGGGATGGTACCTCCCACGAAGCGCACGGCGTTTTCCAGGCTGGTATCCCGGGCGGCGGCCACCGCCTGGCGTAGGGTGGCCAGGTTTTCAAAGGTGGCCTTGGTGAGGGCATACGCAGCCTCCTCAGGCAGGCTTTGCGGACAGACGAAGAGGTTCCAGAAGGTGAGGGTGGGGGTGTCGGCCCGGGTACCGTAGATGGCCTTGGGGATCACCCCGGGGCCGGCAAGGCCGGGGAAACGCTTCTGGAAGGTCTGGACCACGGTGCTCTTGGGGTCTAGGGGCACCAGGTGGATTCGTTGCCCTTTCCGGGCCAAGGAGGCCGCAAGCTCGGTGATGGCCCCCGTGGGCAGGCCCCCCGACCAGAAGAAGGCGTCGATGTTGCCCTCAGAGAGGGCATTGGCGCTCTCCTGGGCCCCTAGGCGTTCCTGCTTGGCGAAGTCCTTGGGGGATAGCCCCGCTGCCTGCAGGACCAGTAGGGCCTCCACCTCGGTCCCCGAGCCCGGGGCCCCGGTGGATACCCGCTTGCCCTTTAGGTCCTGCACCACCCGGATGCCGGTGCCCTCCCGGGTGACGATGTGCAGGAAGTTGGGGTACATGGCGAAGAGGATGCGGACGTTTTTCGCGGGTTTGTCCTTAAAGCGGTCGTGCTGCCCGGTGTAGGCCAGATAGGCGGAGTCCGGCAACACGGTGGCGCAGTAGTAGGTTCCTCCGCCGGTGCGGTTTTCCAAAAGAAGCAGATTGTCTATGGAGGCTGCCGTCTGGATGGCCTGGGCCTCGGCCACCCCGGCTTTGTTCCAGATCTCCGCCAGGGTGGTGCCATAGTAGAAGTACACGCCCCCCACGCCGCCTGTGGCCACCACCACCTTGGGTTTTTGGGCCAGGGCCAGGCCCACCAAGGCCAAAAGGATCAAGAGGACTCTTTTCATCGTTCTACCTCCTTGCCTTCGGTCTTACGCTAAGCCTCTTTGCGCGCTCTCGTCAACCCTTTGCGGAAGAAGGGAAGCCCCAGGAGGAAGGCCACCAGGTTGAGAAGCCCGTAGGGCACAAAGAGCAATACGGCCAGAATGCCCAAAGCCCAGGCCTCCCAGCGCTTCAAGGGCCTGCGGGTATAACCCGCTGCGGAGGCGGACAGGTAGACGATGCCTGCGGCTACAGAGAGGAAGCGCTCCAGAACCAAAGGCCACGCCTCCCCTGGGGGGGAGTTTT
>NZ_CALLUR010000076.1:0-5735 GCF_938010445.1 uncultured Thermus sp. | reverse complement strand
GATGTGCAGCCTTCCCACCTCTCCCGCTAGCCCTTGGAGGTAAAAGCGGGCCTCCTCGAGGTCCGGGGTGGCCACGGTGGCCACCAGCATGCCTCCCGCCATGCGGGCAAGGCGCAAGGCCTCTTCCCGGTCCCGGTAGGGGAAGAAGGTGGCCACGGGTCCGAAGGGCTCCACCTGGTGAAGGATTTCCGCCCAGGGATCCTCCGCCAGGAGTAGGGTTGGAGGGAAGAAGGCCCCATCCCGCCTTCCCGGGTGCCGCCAGTACACCCTGGCTCCCCCGTGCACCAGGGCCTCCACCGCCTTTTCCACCTCCGCCTTTTGCTCCAAGGAGGCTAAGGGGCCCAGGTCCACGCCCTCCTCCCTGGGGTCGCCCAGCTTGAGGCCCTCCAGGTGCCTGTGGGTGGCCTCGAGGAGGGCTTCCAGCCGCCCCTCGGGTACCAGTACCCGCCGGATGGCCGTGCACCGCTGCCCCACCTTGATGGAAAGCTCCTGGGCGATCTCCTGAGCCAGCCTGGCCAGCTCCTCTTCTCCGGCCTCCTCCCCCAGGATGGCGGCGTTTAAGGAGTCGGTTTCCGCATTCAGGTGGACCCCCCGTTCAAGGAAGGCGGGGTGGCGCCTAAGGAGGTCGGCCGTGGCCTTGGAGCCGGTAAAGTAGACGCTATCCCGATGGCCCAGGGCGTCCAGGGCCTCGCCCAGGCTTCCCGCCAGGAACTGCAGGCTCCCTTCGGGCAACACCCCGGACTCCAGCATGAGCCGCACCAGCCCTTCGGCCACGTGGGCGGTGGGGGTGGCCGCCTTGGCCAGGGTGGGCACCCCGGCCAAGAAGGCCGGCGCAAACTTCTCCAAAAGGCCCCAGACGGGGAAGTTGAAGGCATTGATCTGCACGGTGATCCCCCCCTTGGGCCCGAGAAGGTGACGCCCCTGGAAGGAAAGGTCCCGGCTTAAGGGGATGGGGTCTTCCTCCAGCAGGAAGTGGCCTTCAGGGAGGTTCCGGGCTAAGGAGCTATAGGCGTAAAGGACCCCGATCCCCCCATCCACGTCGTACCAGGCATCCCGCCTGGTGCCCCCGGTGGTGGCGTAAAGCCGGTAGAGCTCCTCCTTCCGCTCGCCCAGGTACTGGGCCAAGGCGCGAAGCCTTCTGCCCCTTTCCGGGAAATCCAAGGCCAGGAGGGCCTTTCCTCCCACTTCCCTCCCCCAGGCCACCGCCTCCTTAAGGGGCAGCCCTTGGGCGGTGACATGGGCCAGCACCTCCCCCGTGGCGGCATCCCGCACCGGTACCCCTTCCCCCTGGCCTACCCGCCACTCTCCCATGAGGTAACTTCTGACCTTTTCTCCCGGCACCGGCATCCTCCTAAAAGGCCTCCGGACCCCCTAGGAAAGGGTCCAGAGGCGCTGGGTCTCAGACGGTCTTGAAGGCTTCAAACACTTCCCCGCAAGCGGCACACTGGAAAAGCATCTTGCACAAGGTGGCCCCAAAGGGGTTTTTCAGCTCCACCTGCAGGCTCCCGCACCGCGGGCAGGGGGGGTTGGCCTCCGCCATGGATAGGGGCATGGGCGGAGCCACCCCATAGCCCAGGAGCTTGGCCTTGGCCTCCTGGGTCATGTCCTCGGTGCTCCAGGGGGTTTTGGCCTCCACCACCTCCACCTCCTGGGCCCCCGCTTCCCGCAGGGCCTTTTCCATCTCCTGGCGGATGAGCCTGAGGGCGGGGCAGCCGGAGAAGGTGGGGCGGAAGCGGACCCTAACCCTTTCCCCTTCCGCCTCCACGGAGAGGACCATCCCCATCTCCACGATGTTGAGGACGGGGATCTCCGGATCCTTAACCCCCTTTAGGGCTTCCCAGTACCGCTCTACCATGCCTTGGCCTCCGGGTCCCAGCGGGCTACGGACTGCATCTCCGCCAGGAGGGACCAAAGGTACTCCGTGTGCTCCTGACGGCTTTTGGGCACGTACCCACCCTGAGGAGGTCTGAGCCCTACCCTCTCCAGCCTGGCCCCCACCTCCTCTAGATAAGGGGCCTCCAAGGCGCGCAGGTCTGGCAGGATACCCACCTCCACCAAGGCCTCGTCCGTGGGCAGGAGTTGGAAGAGCTGGCGAACATAGGGGAAGAGGGTGTCCAAGGCCTCCTGGGCCCGGCGGTGGGATTCCTCGGTACCCTGGCCTAACCTTTCCAGCCAAAGGGAGCTGTGCCTAAGGTGGAACTTCTCCTCCTTTAGGATGCGGCCTGCCGCCTCGGCTAAGGGAGGATAGGCGCTTTTGGTGGCCTCTTTGAGCCAGAGGTTCTCGTAGGCGTCAAAGAGGTACTGGCGCACCATGGTAAAGGCCCAGTCCCCCTTGGGAAGCTCCACCAAGACGGCGTTTTGGTACTCCAGGGGATCGCGGAAGAACACCAGGCGGTCGGGGTCGGAGCCGTCCAGCTCCTGCCGGAGTTCCAGCCAGACCTTGGCGTGGCCCAGCTCGTCCTGGGCCAGATTGGCGATGGCGATGTCCTCCTCGAGGATGGGGGCATGCCCCACCCACTCGGAAAGCCTTTGGGCCAAGACCACCTCGTCGTCGGCCCAGGCGGTAAGCCGGGCCACCAGGGCTTCCTTGAGGTAGGGGTCAAGCATCCTCCACCCCCTTGGCGGTGATCAGACCGTAGTAGCTTTGCAAACGGTACCGCTTATCCTTGGCGGGGGCGAACCAGCTCTCCACCACCTCCTCCGTGGGCTCCGTGCCCACCACCAGCCGTTCCGGCACCGCCCAGAAGGCCACCCCTTGGGCCTGGAGGAGGGCTTGGGCGATGGCGTCCTCCGGTCCTTGGGCCAGGAAGCGGCCCACCAGGTCCCCGTAGACCATGCTCCGGCGGTGGCTGCGCTTGGCGAAAACCCAGTAGGCCTCCTCGGGCCCGCCTTCCCTTCGGGGCGCCAGGTCCTTTAGACCTTCTTGGGAAACGTGGAAAAAGGCCTCAGCGGGGGCCACAAAAAGGGCGTAGGCCGCAGGGCGCCGCACGAAGACGTGCCGGGCCACCAAGAGGGCATGCTCGGGGTCGGCGGCGTGCACCGAGCCCACCATCTGCGGGGGGCTATGCTGGGTGTCCTGCTTGATCACCTCAAACCGGGGCCACTCGGTTCCCCACATGCCCCCCTCCTAATCGGCCGCCTGGGCCAGTTGCCGCTGGGCGTAGGCCTCGAGGGCCTCCCGCACCCAACGCCCTTCCTCGTGGGCCCTCCTGCGGGCCATCAGCCGCTGCCGGTTCATGGGACCCTCCCCGTTGATGACCTTCCAGAACTCATCCCAGGGAATGGGCCCATGGATCCAGTTCCCCGTCTTCTCGTCGTAGCGCAGATGGGGATCGGGGATCCTCAGGCCCGCCTCCAAAAGCTCCGGCACGTGCTCGTTCAAGAACTCCTGGCGCACCTGGTCGTTGGTCTTGGTCTTGATGCCCCAGCGCAGCAAAAGCGGCGTGTGGGGGGAGTCGGTGTCGTGGGGCCCGGCCATCATCAAGGTGGGCCACCACCAGCGGTTTAGGGCATCCTGGACCATCTGGCGCTGCTTCCTGGAACCCTTGGCGTAGAGGAGAACCGCCTCCTTGCCCTGCTTGTGGTGGAAGGTTTCCTCGGCGCAGATGCGCACCATGGCCCGGGAATAGGGCCCGTAGGAGCACTGGGCCAGCATGGTCTGGTTCTTGATGGCCATCCCGTCCACCAGCCAGCCGATGATGCCCACGTCCGCCCAGGTCAGGGTGGGGTAGTTGAAGATGTTGGAGTACTTGGCCTTGCCGGAGAGGAGGGCCGCCACCATCTCCTCCCGGGTGATCCCCAGGGTTTCCGCGGCGTGGTAGAGGTACTGGCCGTGCCCGGCTTCGTCCTGGACCTTGGCCAGCAGGATGAGCTTCCGCCGGATGGAAGGAGCCCGGGGGATCCAGGCGCCTTCAGGAAGCATCCCCACCCATTCGCTATGGGCGTGCTGGGAGATCATGCGGATGAGCTGGCGCCGGTACTCCGCGGGCATCCAGTCCCCGGGCTCAATCTTCTCCCCCCGGGCGATGCGGGCCTCAAACTCCGCAAGCCGCTCCCCGTAGTCGGGGTCCTCCGGATAACCGATCCTAAGCTTCACCATCCTGGTCTCCTCCCTTTGCCTGGTCCATACCGAGAGCCCCCAGGAGGAGGGCGGCGTAGGCTTGGGAAAGCTCCTCCAAGGACAGGGGCCCCTCGGGCCGGTACCACTGGTAGGTCCAGTTAAGGGCGGAAAGGGCAAACAGGGTGGCCAGGCGCACGCTGGGCACGCGGAACACCCCTTGCTCCACCCCTTCCTGGATGATCCTTTGCACGCCTTCCTCGTACTTCCGACGCAGGGCCTTGGCCTCCTCCAACAGGGGAGGGGAGAGGTGCTTCCACTCGTGGAAGAAGACCGTGGCCCGGGGGAGTTCCTGGGCGATGACCTCCAGGTGGCCGCGCACCAAGCCCCTAAGCTTGGCCACCGGATCCCCCTCCAGGGAATCCAGGACCGCTAAAAACCGCTCTGCCGCACGGCGCACCACCTCTATGAGGAGCTCCTCCTTGGAGGCGATGTGGGCGTAGAGGCTTCCCCCCTGGAGGTTCAGCTCCCTGGCCAGGTCCCGCATGCTGGTGGCGTGGTAACCCCGCTGGCTGAAGAGGTGGCCGGCTACGGTGAGGATTTGCTCGCGTCGTTCCATGGCGAACGGTCGTTTGTTAGGTTAGCACACCCAGGCAAAAGGGACAAGTGTCCCGCATCACCTTTGCGGGATGAAGGCTGGCGTCCGGCCAGCCCGCCGCTGGCGGCCGTCTGGGCCTGGGCCGGGCCTAGAGCTCGGGGAGCCTCGAGGCGGCTTCCCTCAGCCGTTCCCGAGAGGCGTGCAGGTAAATCTGGGTGGTGGCGATGGACTCGTGGCCCAGGAGGTCCTTGACCGCATCCAGCTCCACGCCGTTTTCCACCAGTAAGGTGGCATAGGCGTGGCGGAGCTTGTGGGGGGTGAAGCGCCTGGGGTCCAGACCCGCCCGCAGGGCCGCCTCGCGGAACCTGGCCTCCACATACCGGGCCGAGGGCACCCGGCCCTTGTGCCGGCCCTGGGAGAAAGTGAAAAGAGGCACATTCCCCGGGGGTGGGCCCAGTTCCAGGAGTACCTCCCGGGCGGTTTTGGAAAGGGGCACGAGCCTTTCCTTGTTGCCCTTGCCCACCACCCGGATGGCCACGGGGTGGCGGCCTTCCAGAAGGATGTTGCGCCCCTTTAGGGAAAGGGCTTCAGAGATGCGCAGGCCGGTGCCGTAAAGGAACCGGGCCAGAAGGCTTAGGAGCCGGGCTTCCTTTTCCCCTTGGAAGGCCTCGAGGAAACGCCTCAGTTCCTCGGGGCTGGGATGCAGAGGAAGCCGGCGGCCGGCCTTGGGCCGGCCGATGCCCTCCGTGGGGTCCGACACCGCCTCGCCCCGCACCTGGGACAGGTAGCGGTAGTAGCTGCGCAAGGCGGCCAAAAACCCCTGCACCCGCCTCGGGGCCCAGCGTTCCTTTAGGAGCAGGGCCCGCACCGCCTCGGGGCCTGGGGGCAGGTTTTCCGCCTCGAGGAAGCGGAACCAAAAGGCCAGATCCTGGAGGTACCGGCGCACCCCCCGGGGGGAATAGCCCCTTTCCAAAAGGAGGTATTCCGCATAGGGGGCCAGGCCTTGTAGGGCCTTATCGGCCCGTTTAATGCCTAGGGTTTTCCAAATAAGGGCTTGCGCCACGGGGCGATTATATCACA
>NZ_CALLUR010000075.1:0-3385 GCF_938010445.1 uncultured Thermus sp. | reverse complement strand
TATGGGCCCTGGGGGCCATCAGGCCCTGGGCACCCACGGGAACCTCCTGGGAAAGCTCCTCTTCCCGTAGACTCCGGAAAGCGGAATCCAGCCTTGCCCAAGCCTCCCGGAAGCGGGCCTCCACCACCCCCTTGGGCTCAGGCTCCCCCTGGAGCTCCCACTCCCTCCCCCTTTGGGCCCAGTGGGGAAGCTCCTGGGGGAAGGCTTAGCTGAAAAGCCGCAAGGAGCTTCCCGTGATGTGCCGTACCAGGCCCCCAATGGGGTTCAGCCCCTCCTTGGGCCGCCACCAAAAGCCTTCCTCAGGAAGGTCAAAGGCCCAGCGCTCCAGGTGGCGCTCCACCTCCTTAAGCCCCTTGATCCAGGCGGACACTGCCGGGGGAACCCCGGGCACCAAAGGCTCCAGGAAAGGCGCAAGGTTAGCCATGAGAAGAGCGTACACTAACGCTTATGGACACGTTGGGCCTCCTTCTCCTTTTGGTTCTGGTCCTCCTCCTAGCCTACGGGATGCGGCCCCCCCTAACCCAGGCCCGTTGCCCCCGCTGCCACCTGCCCAAGGCCCTGGCGGAGGAGGTGGCCCGGCACCGGCGCTACTGCCCCCAGGTGGCCGTGCGGGCCTGCCCCTTTGACCCCAGGAGGGGCGTCTGGCGCCTGCGGCGATGAACCCGGTGGAGGCGCACTGGCAGGGCCTCGAGGCGGACCTGGCCGACTATCTGACCAAAAAGGGGATCACCCCCTCTTGCCGGGCCGGGTGCTCTGCCTGCTGCTGGGGCCTTGTAACCCTTTCCCGCCTGGAAGGGGAGGCCCTTCTCCCCCACCTCAGCCAGGCCCAAAGGTCCAGGCTCCTGGAGGAAGGCCCCAAGCGGCTTGCCCTCCTGAGGGAAGGCAAGGACGACCCCCGCTTCCCAAGCCGCTACTTCCTCTCCCGCACCCCCTGCCCCTTGCTGGAAGAGGGCCTCTGCGGGGTCTATCCCTGGCGCCCCCTTGCCTGCCGGGGGCTTCTCACCCAGGGTGACCCCAGGTTCTGCCAGCCCGAGGCGGGCCGGCAGCAGGGCCACTTCCTCCCCGCTCCCTGGCGCATGGCCCGCCTACGCCTGGAGGCGGTCTGGGAGGAGGAAAAAAGGCGGTACGGTTTCCTGGTCCTGGGGGAGCTGGCCACCCTTTTGTACCTGCTTCTTTCCGGGTTCCCCCAGGAAAGGGAGGAAGCGGAAGCCCTCCTAAAGGAACTAGGGATCCTGGGGGGACGGTGGGGGTTTCAGGTGACGTAAAAGCGGCCCGCAGGCCGCCTTTGGCGGAGGGGGCGGGATTCGAACCCGCGAGGCCCCTTACGGGGCCTACCGGTTTTCGAGACCGGCCCGTTCAACCGCTCCGGCACCCCTCCCTGAGCCGGGCAAAGAAACCCTTTAGGAGCTTAGCACACTCCCCTTCCAAAACGCCACCCCTTAAGCCCTCCCCCTGGCCATAGCGGGTTAGGGCCCCCTCCTTTAGGTTTTCCACCCCATAGACCACCTCCACCCCCGCTTCCCGGAGGGCATGGTGGCACATGCGGCAGGGCTCCAGGGTCACATAAAGCCTTCCCCCACGCGCCTCCTGGCCCAGCTCCCGGAGAAGGAGCATCTCCGCATGGGCCGTGGGGTCCCCCGTGGCCTCCACCCGGTTGTGGGCCTTATGGACCCTTTCCCCCACCACCAAGACCGCCCCCACGGGCACCTCGCCCTCCTGGTAGGCCCTTTTGGCCTCTTCCAGGGCCAAGGCCATATACCGCTCCTCCTCTGAAGGCGGATGGAGGCCCAGGACCTCCACCACCTCCTTCCCTTCGGCCCGTACCGGCCAAAGGGCCTTAAGCTCCTTGGGCACCCCCTTTTCCGCCAGGAAGTCCACTAGGCGCTTCCGCCCATAGGGCATGGCCAGGTAGTCCCCGGGCTCGGGCCGGCGGAAGCCTGGGGGTAGGGGGAGGCTGGGCTTGGGAGGGATGAGGAAAAGGGTGCCCCCCTTGCGCCTGGCGGTATACCCGCCAGGCAGGGTGGCCACCCCACCCTCCAAAGCCTCCTGCAAAAGGGCGATGAGCCGGGCCTCGGGGCGGAGGTCCAAGGCCTCCAAAAGGAAGCGCAAAGCCCTTTGCCTCAGGACCGCGGGAGCCCCTAAAAGGGGTACCACCCGATAGGCGGGAACGAAAAAACGGGTATCGGGCAGAAGGCGAGCCCGGGCCTCCCTTTCCAGGTACTTGTCCTCCTCCTCGCGCACCAAGGCGAAGCGGGAAAGGGCCTCCCGGGCCTTGGGAAACCGCTCCAGAAGGAGGGGGAAAACCCGGAGCCTAAGGTAGTTTCGGTCCAAAGAAAGGTCCTGGTTGCTGGGGTCCTCCCGCCAGGCCTCCCCCAGTTCCCGCAAGAAACCCCTGAGCTCCTCCCGGCGGAAGGCCAGGAGGGGCCGCACCACCAGCCCTTCCTTTTCCCGGATGCCAAGGCCCCGGGCCGTGCCCTGGAGGAGCTTTAAAAGCACCGTTTCCGCCTGGTCGTCCAGGGTGTGGGCGGTGAGGATGGCCTTGGCCCTCACCCCCTTGGCCACCCGATGGAGGAAGGCGTAGCGGATCTCCCGGGCCACCGCCTCCAGGTTCTCCCCCCGGGCCTGGGCCACCTTGGCCACCTCCACCCGCTCGCCATAGAAGGGAAAACCAAGCCTTGCCGCAAGGGCCTTCACGAAGGCCAGGTCCTCCCCGCTTTCCGGGCGAAGGGCGTGGTCCAGATGGGCCACCACCGCCCTTCGCCCCGCCCGCCTCACCAGGTGGGCCAAGGCCACGGAATCCCCACCCCCCGAAACCGCCAGCACCAAAGGGTCCTTGGGCGCAAGCCGGGCCAGGTGTTCCCGGAAGGCCTCCTCCAACCCTTGGGCCACCCCCTCAGGCAAGCCTGGCCACCTCCGCCTTCAAGGTGGAAAGGCAGCAACGCCCCCTGGGGTTGCGCTGGTCGCAGGCGCAGCGCTTGGCCCTAACCCCAGCCTCCACCTCCGCCACCGGGTCCTGTCCTTGGCGCAAGGCCTGCAAGGCCCTTTCCCGGGTCCAGTCAAAGCAGTAGCAGATAAGGGGGGCACCCTTGTCGTAGATGGGGAAACGCACCTCCGCCAAGGTGTAAACCCCCTCCTCCCCGTAGTAGACCACCGGGCAGGCGGGGTCTTGGCAGAGATGGTGGGGGCTATTGGGGTCCAGGCGGGAAAGGGCCTCACCGGTGAGGAAGTTTTTCACCGTTTTAAGGGGCACCTCGAGGCCCACCCTTCCGTTTTGCGGGCATACCATACCTCCACTTTACCCCCGGTATCCTGAGGGCATGAAGCTCCGCTTCCGGGAAAACGGACCCTACGTGTTGGACCTGCCCGAGGGAACCCCTTTCCGGCT
>NZ_CALLUR010000074.1:0-31047 GCF_938010445.1 uncultured Thermus sp. | reverse complement strand
TGCTCCGGGTCCAGCTGGAAGTTCTCCGTGAGGCGAACGCCTATCCGGGCAAAGACCATGAGCCGGTCCAGCTTGGCTTGGTCGGCTAGATCAGGGCAGGCGGGGTAGCCGAAGGAGTACCGGGCCCCTTGGTAGCCCTGTTGGAAGAGTTTTCTGATCTCCGTGGCGTCCTTAGCGGCAATCCCCCACATCTGCCGCATCCTTTTGTGCCAGTACTCCGCCAGGGCCTCCGTCATCTCCACGCTGAAGCCATGTACGAAGAGGTAATCCTGGTAGGCCCCGGCCTCAAACAAGGCCCGGGCCTTCCGGGAAGGCTCCTCCCCCATGGTGACCAGCTGGACCCCCAGGACATCCCTGGCCCCGGCCCTGAAGGCGGGAAGCCATTCCTCCTCGTCCGCCAAGGGAGGGGCAAAGCGCGCTCGGAAATAGTCCACGAGGCTTAGGCCCCCGCCCTTCTGCCGAGGGAAGGCAAAGCGTTCCCAAACCTCCCCGGTATCCGGGGAGAACACTAAAAGCTCCTCCCCTTCCCGGGCCACGGGAAAGAAGCCATAGAGAACCTTGGGCCTGAGCCAGCCCTCCTCCATGGCTTCCTTGAGAAGCCTTCGGAACACGGGTTCGGCCTCCCTTTCCACCAGGGCCTGCCATTCCTCCCGGGAAAGCCCTTGGCGGCTGTAGCCCCACTGGCCCCGGTACAGGGCCAGCTTGTTCACATAGTGGGCGAGGGTGGCCAGGTCCAGGTTCTCCTCCACCCGCACCCCGAAGAAAGGAGGCCGGGGAACGAAGGGAGCCTCCCCCACCGGCTTGGCCCTGGGCACCACCTGGGGTACCTCCACCCGGGGCTTGCTGGCCGCCCTTGCCACCGGGGTGGCCTCCCCGCTGGTGAGGGCCTCCATGAGCCTAAGGCCCTCAAAGGCATCCTCAGCGTAATGGACGTTGGGATAGATAGCCTTGAGCTCCTCCACGTAGGCGCGGGTAAGGGCCGCCCCCCCTAGGATCACCGGCAGGGTATAGCCCCTATCCCGCATGTACTCCAGGTTTTCCTTCATGACCAGGGTGCTCTTCACCAAAAGCCCCGACATCCCCACCGCATGGGGCTTGTGCTCCTCCACCGCCTTCAGGATCTCCTCAATGGGCACCTTGATGCCGAGGTTCACCACCTGGTAGCCGTTGTTGGTGAGGATGATGTCCACCAGGTTCTTGCCGATGTCGTGGACATCCCCCTTCACCGTGGCCAGGACCATCTTCCCCCGGCCTTCCCCCTGCCGTTCCATGTGGGGCTCGAGGTGGGCCACCGCCCGCTTCATCACCTCCGCGGCCTGGAGGACGAAGGGAAGCTGCATCTTCCCCGCCCCAAAGAGCTCCCCCACCTCCTTCATCCCCTCCAAAAGGGGCCCGTTGATCAGGTCCAGGGGTTTATGGCCTTCCCGTAAGGCCTCGTCCAGATCCGCCTCGAGGCCCCCCTTCCTCCCCTCCACCACCCGGCGCTTTAGCCTCTGCAAAAGGGGAAGGGCCTGGAAAGCATCCTCCTTAAGGGCAGGGTCCTCCCGGTGGGTTTCAAAATAGGCCATAAACGCCACCAGCGGGTCGTACCCCTCCCTCCTCCGGTCACAGATGAGATCCAGGGCCAGCGCGTAGGCCTCCTCGGGGATCTGGCTGATGGGGAGGATCTTCCCCGCATCCACAATGGCGGCGGTAAGCCCCCTCTTCCGGGCCTCGTCCAGGAAAATGGAGTTCAGGACCCGCCGGGCCCGGGGCTTCAGGCCAAAGGAAACGTTGGATACCCCCAGGATGAAGCCCACCCCGGGAAGCCTCTCCCGTAGCTCCTCCATGGCCAGCAGGGTTTCCTTGGCCAAGGGGCGGCTCTCCTCGTCCCCTTGGGTGATGGGGAAGGTGAGGAGGTCAAAGAGCAGGTCCTCCGGGCGGAAACCGTGGTGCTCGGTGAGGCGCTCAAACATGCGCAAGGCCACCTGCACCTTCTCCTTCCGCGTTTTGGCCATGCCCCTTTCGTCAATGGTGAGGACCACCAAGGCCGCCCCGTGGGCCTTGGCCAGAGAAGCCACCTGGTCAAACTTCAAGAGGCCGTCCTCGAGGTTGGCGGAGTTGAGAAGGACCCGGCCCGGAAGGTGCTTCAGGGCAAACTCCATGGCCTCGGGGGAAGTGGAATCCACCATGAAGGGCACGGTGACCGCCGTGGCCAGGTGGGGAAGGAGCCAGGCCAGGTCCCTAAACTCATCCCTTCCCGTCCAGGCCACGGAGAGGTCCAGGGCGTGGGCCCCCTCCTCCACCTGCTCTCGTGCCAGGGCCAGGATCCCCTCCAGGTCCCGGGCAAAGAGCATCTCCCGAAACCGCTTGCTCCCGGTGGCGTTCAGGCGCTCCCCCACCAGGAAGACGCTGGCCTCCTGGCGCAGGGGAACCGCCTGATACAGGGAGGCCACCTGGGGTGGGAAGGCTTCAGGACGCTTGGGGGCCGGCTTCCCCTTAATGGCCTCCGCCACCTGGCGGATGTGCTCCGGCCCCGTGCCGCAACACCCCCCCACGGCATTCACCCCGTACTCGGTCACGAACTTGAGGTGCCACTTGGCCAACTCCTCCGGGGTGAGGTCATAGACCACCCTTCCCCCTTCGTTCCGGGGCAGGCCCGCATTGGGCAAGCAGCTCACGAAGCGGGTAGCGTTCTCGGCAAAGTAGCGGATCTTGGCGTCCATGAGGTCGGGGCCCGTGGCGCAGTTCATGCCTACCACGTCAATGGGCAGGCTCTCCAGGGCTGCCAAGGCCGCTTGCTCGTCCGTGCCCACCAGCATGGTACCCGTGGCCTCCATGGTCACCTGGACCTGCAGGGGCACCTCCCTGCCCACCTCGGCCATGGCCTCCCGGGCCGCAAGGACGGCACACCGCACCTGCAAGATGTCCTGGGCGGTTTCCAGAAGAATCAGGTCCACCCCGCCCCTTAGAAGCCCCCGTACCGCCTCCTTATAGGCGGCAAAAAGCTCATCCCAGGTGATCTGGCCCAGGGAGATAAGCTTGGTCCCTGGGCCTAGGGCCCCCGCCACGAAGGCCCCGTAGGGCTCGGCCACCTCTTTGGCGATGCGCGCCCCCAGGTAGGCCAGCTCCTCCGCCTCCCCCTCGAGTCCATACTCCGCCAGCACATGGCGCAGGGCGCCAAAGGTATTGGTCTCAATCACCTCGGCCCCAGCCTCCAGGTAGGCCCGGTGGATCTCCTGGATGACCTCGGGCCGGGTACGGTTTAAGACCTCCGGGCAACCAAAGTAGGCCTCCCCCCCGTAATCCTCAGGGGTGAGGTCCCTCTTTTGCAACTCGGTGCCCATGGCCCCGTCAAAGACCAGGGGTCTTTCCGAGAGAGCTTTAAGGTAGGGGAACTTCTGCGCCCGGACTTCCTTGTTGTAACCCAGCCGCACCAAAGGGGCATCCCCAAAACCCGCCCCCCCCAGGTGGTGGCGGCAGCCGGGACTGCAGGTGTGGACCTCCACCATATCCCGCTAGTTTAGCCAAAGAAAGCAAGCTATGCTAGGCCCATGGACCCCTTCGGCATCCTCTACACCGACCTCTACCAGCTCACCATGGGCCAGGTCTACTTCCGGCTTGGCCTGCACGAAAGGGAAGCCCTCTTTGAAGCCTTCTATCGCAAGAACCCCGACTACGGGGCCCATCAGGCGGGTTACACCGTCTTCGCCGGTCTGGATCCCCTCTTGAGTTGGATGGAAGCCGCCCAGTTTGGTGCAGAGGAGCTGGCCGCCCTCCGCACCTTAAAGGGCCGTAGCGGCAAGCCCCTCTTCGCCGAGGATTACCTGGAATATCTAAGGGGGATAGGAGGCTTTCCGGGGCTTACCCTAAGGGCCCTTCCCGAAGGCCGGGTGGCCCATCCCCAGGTGCCCCTCATCAGCGTAGAAGGCCCTCTCCTCCAGGCCCAGCTCCTGGAAACCGCCCTTTTGAACCGCATCAACTACGAAACCCTCATCGCCACCAAGGCCAGCCGGGTGCGGGAAGCCGCAGGGGAGGCGCCGGTGCTGGAGTTCGGCCTCCGCCGCGCCCCCGCCAAAGGGGGAGAGGCCGCCACCCGGGCCAGCCTCATCGGCGGGGCCAACCGCAGTAGCGCCGTGAGCCTCTCCCACCTCCTGGGCCTCCCCTCCTCCGGCACCCATGCCCACAGCATGGTCCAGGCCTTTTTGGCGTTGGGCCACTCCGAGGAGGAGGCCTTCCAGGCCTTTGCCGAGGTCTTCCCCGACGACACCATCCTGCTTCTGGACACGGTGGACACCCTCCACTCAGGCCTGCCCCACGCCATCCGGGTATTTGAAAGGCTAAGGCGCAAAGGGCACCGGCCCGTGGGGGTACGCATTGACTCCGGGGACCTGGCCTACCTGGCCATCCAGGTGGCCAAGGAGTTGGACCAGGCGGGCTTCCCGGAGACCCTCATCGTGCTCTCCGGGGACCTGGACGAGCTGGTCATCTGGCAGATCAAAAGCCAGATCCAGGAGGAGGCCCCCCGGTACGGGGTGGACCCGGACCGCCTCCTCAAGCGCTTGGTCTACGGGGTAGGGACCCGCATGGTGGTTTCCTGGGGCTACCCGGCCCTAGGAGGGGTCTACAAGCTGGTGGCCATCCGGGAAAACGGCACCTGGGCCCCGGCCATGAAGATCTCGGACTCCCTGGAAAAGCTGCTCAATCCCGGGCACAAGAGGGTCTTTCGGGTCTACGACCACCGGGGCCTGGCCACCGCCGACCTTTTGGCCACCTTTGACGAGGAGGTCCGGGAGGACAGGCCCCTGCTCCTCCGCCACCCCACTGACCCCACCAAGCGCCGTATCCTGCAACCGGGAAGCTTCACCCTCGAGCCCCTCCTGGAAGAAGCCTACCGGGGAAGGCGCCTCTTTCCCCCCTTGCCCCTGGAAGTGCTACAAGAAAGGCGGCGCAAGGATGTGGAACGCCTGGACCCCGGGGTGCGCCGCCTGGTAAACCCCCACGTCTACCACGTATCCCTTAGCGAAAGGCTTTTCGCCCTGAAGGAGGAACTGGTGGCCCGGCTGGGCCAGGCTTAGGAGGCCTGGCGAAGCCTGGCCTCCTCCAGGGCCTTCAGGGGCTGGTCCAGGTGGGGAAGGTCAATGACCAGCTCCTTTACCCCGCTTCCCGGGGCCTCAAACATCAGGTCCACCATGGTCTTCTCCAGGATGGCCCTTAGGCCCCGGGCCCCCGTGCCCCGCTTCAGGGCCCTGCGGGCGATCTCCTTTAAGGCCGCCTGGGTAAAGCGGAGCTCAATCCCCTCCATGCGCAAAAGCTCCTGGTACTGCTTCACCAGGGCGTTTTTGGGCTCGGTAAGGATACGCACCAGGTCATCCTCCGTAAGGGGGTGGAGCTGGACGATGAGGGGGGCCCGGCCCACAAACTCCGGGATCATGCCGAACTTCACCAGGTCCTCGGGGATGACCTCCAGGGGCTCGTCCTTGGACTTGGTACGGGTAAAGCCGATGGTGGTGCGCTCGGTTCGGGCCTTCACGATGGCCTCGAGGCCCTCAAAGGCCCCGCCCAGGATGAAGAGGATGTTCTTGGTGTTCACGGGGATGAACTCCTGGTGCGGGTGCTTGCGCCCCCCTTGGGGCGGCACGTTGGCGATGGTGCCCTCAATGATCTTCAAAAGGGCCTGCTGCACGCCTTCCCCGGAAACATCCCGGGTTAAGGAGGGGTTTTCCGACTTGCGGGCGATCTTGTCAATCTCGTCAATGTAGACGATGCCCATCTCCGCCCGCTCCACGTCAAAGTCGGCGTTTTGCAGGAGGCGAAGAATAACGTTCTCCACGTCCTCCCCCACGTACCCCGCCTCGGTTAAGGTGGTGGCGTCGGCGATGGCGAAGGGCACGTCCAAAAACCGGGCCAGGGTTTCCGCAAGAAGGGTCTTGCCCGTGCCCGTGGGACCGATGAGGAGGATGTTGGCCTTGCCGATCTCCGCCTCCGGATGGAGGAGGCGTTTGTAGTGGTTGTAGACGGCCACGCTCAAGGCCCTCTTGGCCGCCTCCTGCCCCACCACGTACTGGTCCAAATGGGCCTTGATCTCCCGGGGTCTGGGCAGGCGGCTGGGCCCCTTGGGAGCCGGCTTTTCCCTGGAAAAAACCTCCCGGGCCCGCTCCACGCATTCCTCGCAGATGTAGACCTCGGCAACAGGGCTCTCCAGAAGCCGCCCCGTCTCCGGCGGGCGCAGGCCGCAGAAGCTACAGAAGGGCCTAGGCTTCCTCACGGCTCACCACCTGGTCAATGAGGCCGTACTCCATGGCCTCCTGGGCTGAAAGGTAATAGTCCCGGTCGGTGTCCTTTTCCACCTTTTCCAGGGGCTGGCCAGTGTGCTTGGCCAGGATCTCGTTCAAAAGCTTCTTGGCCTTCAGGATCTCCTGGGCCTGGATGGCGATATCGCTGGCCGTGCCCCGCACCCCGCCCCAAGGCTGGTGGATCATCACCTTGGAGTGGGGCAGGGCGTAACGCCGACCCTTTTCCCCAGCGGCCAAGATCACCGCGGCCATGCTGGCCGCCATGCCGATCACGATGGTGGAAACCGGGGCCCTGACGAACTGCATGGTGTCGTAGATGGCCAGGCCCGCATCCACCTCGCCCCCCGGGGAGTTGATGTAAAGGCGTATCTCCTGGTTGGGGTTTTGCGCATCCAGGAAAAGAAGCTGGGCCACGATGGTGTTGGCCACCTGGGAGTCTATGGGGGTGCCCAGGAAGATGATGCGATCCTTGAGTAGCCGGGAGTAGATGTCGTAGACCCGCTCGCCGCGGGCGGTCTGCTCTATGACGTAGGGTATGACCATACCAGTCCCCATTGTAGCGGCAAACCCAGGGGGAAAACCCCCCTGGGCCACCAAGGCGCACCTAGACCAGCTTGGACAAGGCCTCCTTGACCGCCTTTTCCTGGATGTACGCCGCCCTCAGCCGGGCAAGACCCCTCTCCCCAAACTCCCGCTTCAGCTCCTGCACGGAGACGCCGTAGGACCGGGCCACCGCCTGGAGGTAGGTCTGCCACTCCTCCTCGCTCACCTCGGGCTTGAGCTCCTCAGCCAAGCGCTCCTTAGCCAAGGAGCGCCGCACCCGCTTCAAGGCCTCCTGCCTCAGCTCCTCCCGGAACTTTGGCAACTCCCCTTTGTCTTCCAGGGCCTTAAGGTAGGCCTCGAGGCCAATCCCTTGCCGGGCCAGGTCCTCCGCCAGGTGCTCTAGGAGATGGCGCTCCTCCGCCTCCAGCATGGAGGGAGGGATCTCCACCTCCAACCCCTCGGCCAGTTGCTCCAAGAAGGCGCGTTCGCGGGCCTCCTGGTACTGGGCTTCCGCCTGCCGTTTCAGGCTTTCGCGCACCTTTTGCCTCAGGTCCTCCAGGCTTTCCGCCTCCAGGGTCTTGGCGAACTCCTCATCCAGCTCGGGAAGCTCCAGGGTCTTCACCTCCAGAATCTCGGTGCGCACCTCCCGCACCTTCTCCCCCTGCTCGTTCAAGACGGGGACCATGACCACCTCCCCCGCACGCCTGCCCAAAAGGGCCTCCCGCACATGGGGAAGGGCCTTGGAAAGGTCAATGGGGAACTCCGCCCCCTCCTCGGTGCGCACGAAAACGTGGTCCTTCTCCTGGGCCTCCCGATCCACGGGCACAAGCTCAGCGTAGCGCTGGCGGAGCTCCTCGAGGGCCTTCTCCACCATCTCCTCCGTGACCTCTTCCGGCGCCACCTTAAGGTCAAAGCTCCGCCAGTCGGGAAGCTTGACCTCGGGGTAGTTCTCCACCTCCGCCACGTAGCGGAAACCCTCCCCCTCCTTGAGCTCCTCCTCCACCACCCTGGCCGCCACGGGCAAAAGCCCAAGCTCTTGCACCGCCAGGGGATAGGTTTCCTCCACCAGGCGCTCCTTGAGGTCGGAAAGAAGCTCCTCCCGCCCGATCCGGGCTTCCACCACCTTCAAGGGGGCCTTGCCCGGGCGGAAGCCCGGGATGCGCACCCGCTTAGCCACGTCCCTGAGGAGGGCCTGGTAGCGCTCTTGTACCTTCTCCGCAGGCACCTCCACCCGCACCTTTACCCGATAGCCGGAACGCTCCAGGATCTCCGCCACGCCTCACCTCACTGAACAAGGGGCCTCGCCCGCGTGGTGCGAGGAGCGGGACTTGAACCCGCACGGGTTACCCCACCGGATCCTAAGTCCGGCGCGTCTACCGGTTCCGCCATCCTCGCGTGGGAGGACGAGGCCCCCCTTCAAAATACCACCCCTTTCGGGGTGGAGGTATTGGGGTGAGCGATGGGACTTGAACCCACGACCCCCGGATCCACAGTCCGGTGCTCTGACCAGCTGAGCTACGCTCACCACGCTCAGCATCCGCCATTCTAAGGGCCTAACCCCCCAACGTCAAGGCCTGAAGCCCCCCCTCCAGGCTCATGGCCTCATACCCTTCCGCCTCCAGGTAAAGGGCCGCCACCTGGCTGATAAGCCCCTTCTCGCACACCAGGAGGAGGGGAACCCGGGGCAGATGGTGTTCCCCTGCTTGGATCTTCTCCAAGGGAACCCACTCCGCCGCAAAGGGCAAGGGGGTGTGGCGCTTGTCCGCGGGGCGGACATCCACCACCTTCACCCCCTGGTGCAAAAGGGCCGGCAGCTCCTCGGGTTTGACCCTACGCATACCCCTGATTGTACCAGGAGAAGGCGGGGCCTCGAGGACCATGCGCAAAGTTATGCAATATGCCCGGGATGTTCTGCATAAGAAGTGGGGTCCTCCTTGGACAACCCGGGGCAAATATGTTATCCTCGCCCATTGGGTACGCGATGCCGCCGAGAAGAGACCTCAAGAAAATCCTCATCATCGGTTCCGGGCCCATCACCATCGGCCAGGCTGCGGAGTTTGACTACTCGGGCACCCAGGCGGTGAAGGCCCTAAGGGGTGCGGGGTACGAGGCCATCCTGGTCAACTCCAACCCCGCCACCATCATGACCGACCCCGAGCTGGCCGAGCGCACCTACCTGGAACCCCTGACCCTGGAGTACCTGGAAAAGGTGATCGCCAAGGAACGCCCCGACGCCCTCCTGCCCACCTTGGGGGGCCAGACCGCCCTAAATCTGTCCATGGCCCTCCACGAGGAAGGCATCCTCGCCCGCTACGGGGTGGAGCTTATAGGGGCCAAGGCGGAGGCCATCAAGAAGGGAGAAGACCGGGAGGAGTTCCAGAAGGCCATGCGCAAGATCGGCCTCGAGGTGCCCCGGGGCCAGATGGTGAGTAGCCTGGAGGAGGGCCTGCACTTCGCCCGGGAGGTGGGCTACCCCGTGGTGGTCCGCCCCTCCTTCACCCTCGGGGGCACCGGGGGCGGCATCGCCCATAGCGAGGCGGAGCTAAAGGAAATCCTGGGCCGGGGCCTCCTCCTTTCCCCGGTGCACACCGCCTTGGTGGAGGAATCGGTCCTGGGCTGGAAGGAGTTTGAGCTGGAGGTGATGCGGGACCATGCGGACACCGTGGTCATCATCACCAGCATTGAAAACGTGGACCCCATGGGGGTGCACACGGGGGACTCCATCACCGTGGCCCCCGCCCAGACCCTTTCCGATGTGGAGTACCAAAGGATGCGGGACGCCGCCAAGGCGGTGATCCGGGAGATCGGGGTGGACACCGGGGGCTCCAACATCCAGTTCGCCGTGGACCCCAAGACGGGCCGCCAGGTGGTCATTGAGATGAACCCCCGGGTCTCCCGCTCCAGCGCCCTGGCCTCCAAGGCCACGGGCTTTCCCATCGCCAAGATCGCCGCCCTCCTGGCGGTGGGGTACCGCCTGGACGAGCTTCCCAACGACATCACCCGCAAGACCCCAGCCTCCTTTGAACCCACCATTGACTACGTGGTGGTCAAGATCCCCCGCTTCGCCTTTGAGAAGTTCAAGGACCTCCCCAACACCCTGGGAGGCCTCACGGACCAGCTGGGCACCCAGATGAAATCCGTGGGGGAGGTGATGGCCATCGGCCGCACCTTCAAGGAGGCCCTCATGAAGGCCCTGAGGGGCCTGGAGCGGGACGTGAAGGCCCTGGCCCAGGTGCGCACGGAAGATTTGGAGAAAAAGCTCTACCCAAACCCCGACCGCATCTATGCGGTCATAGAGCTCTTGCGGCGGGGGATGCCCCTCGAGGACCTCCACCAGGCCACCCGGATTGACCGGTGGTTCCTGCATCAAATCCAGGAGATCGTGGAGGCCGAGGCTTGGCTAAGGCATAACCCGCCTAAGGACCGGGAGGACTGGCGCTTCTACAAGGGTCTGGGCCTCACCGATGCCCGCATGGGGGAGATTCTGGGCAAAGGAGAAGGAGAGGTGCGCACCGAGCGCAAGGCCTTGGGGGTGGTCCCCGTCTACAAGACCGTGGACACCTGCGCTGCGGAGTTTGAGGCCTACACCCCCTACCACTACTCCACCTACGAGCTGGAGGACGAGGTCTGGACCACGCCCAAACCCAAGGTGGTGATCCTGGGCTCGGGGCCCATCCGCATCGGCCAAGGGGTGGAGTTTGACTACGCCACGGTGCATGCGGTCTGGGCCCTGCGGGAGGCGGGCTACGAAACCATCATGGTGAACTCCAACCCTGAGACGGTCTCCACCGACTACGACACCGCCGACCGCCTCTACTTTGAGCCCCTGACCCTCGAGGATGTCCTCAACCTGGTGGAGCACGAGAAGCCCCTGGGGGTCATCGCCACCCTGGGCGGCCAAACCCCCCTGAAGCTGGCCAAGGGCCTGGAGGAGGCTGGGGTACGGCTTCTCGGCACCCCCTTCGCCGCCATCCATAAGGCGGAGGACCGCCAGGAGTTTAACCGCCTTTGCCAAGAGCTTGGCATCCCCCAGCCCGAGGGCCGGGTGGCCGCCACCCCCGAGGAAGCCCTTCGCTTGGCCCAGGAGGTGGGCTTTCCCCTCCTGGCCCGGCCCAGCTACGTGCTGGGAGGCCGGGCCATGCGGGTGCTCCACGGCCGGGAAGAACTGCAGCGCTACCTGGAGGAGGTCTACGAACCCCTTCAGGACAAGCCCTCCATCCTCCTGGACCGGTACCTGGAAGGCGCCTTGGAGCTGGATGTGGACGCCCTTTGCGACGGGGAAGAGGTGATGATCGCCGGGGTGATGGAGCACGTGGAGCGGGCCGGGGTGCACTCGGGGGACTCGGCCACGGTGCTACCCCCGGTGCACCTCTCCCCTGCCGCCTTGGAAAAGGTAAAGGCCTACACCCGCCGCCTGGCCTTGGCCGTGGGGGTTAAGGGGCTTTTGAACGTCCAGTATGCGGTCCTTGGGGAGGAGGTGTACATCCTCGAGGCCAACCCCCGGGCTAGCCGCACCGTGCCCTTCGTTTCCAAGGCCATCGGGGTTCCCCTGGCCAAACTGGCCGCCCTCATCGCTGTGGGCAAAACCCTCAAGGAGCTAGGGGTGCGGAACTTGGAACCCGTGCCCCCCTACTATGCGGTGAAGGAGGTGGTCATCCCCTGGCTCAAGTTCCCCGGGGTCATCCCGGTCCTGGGGCCCGAGATGCGCTCCACCGGGGAGAGCATGGGCCTGGACCAGGACCCCTACCTGGCCTACTACAAGGCCCAGCTGGGGGCGGGCCAAAGGCTCCCCCTCTCGGGACGGGTCCGCTTCTTGGAGGAAGGGCTTCCCGAAAAGGAGCGGGCCCGGCTGGAGGAGGTGCGCCGGGCCTACTTGGACGCCGGCTTCACCCTTTCCCACGAGGATTACGATCTGCTTATCGGCCCCATCCCTCATCCCGAGCTTCGGCGGGCCGTGGAAAAGGGCCTTCCCTTCATCACCACCCTGGAGGGCGCCTGGTGGAGCCTAAAGGCCATCCTGAGGGCCCGGGAGAAGGGCACCACGGTCAAAAGCCTTCAGGAGTGGCACGGCATCCTGGAGAGAACCTAAGGCCAGGTAGGCCCTCCCGTGTACAATGAAGGGCAATGAAGCTCATCGTGGCCATCGTGCAGGATACGGATGCCCCGGGCCTCACTAAGGCCCTTTTGGAGCGGGGGCTGCAGTCCACCAAACTGGCCTCCACCGGCGGCTTCTTGCGAGAGGGGAACACCACCCTACTGATCGGAGTGGAGGACGAAAGGGTCCAAGAAGTGCTGGAGCTAGTCCAGGAGAAGTGCCGCACCCGCACCCGCCTGGTCACGAGAGGCTTTCCCCTCTCCGAGGCCCCTGACCCCTTCTTGGCCCAGCCCGTGGAGGTGCAGGTGGGGGGGGCCGTGGTCTTCGTGTTGCCGGTGGAAGGCTTCTTCAAAGTATGAGGAGCCTGGCCTTCCCCATCCTCCTGGGCGCGGCCTTGGCCCAGATCGGCAAGCCGGTGGAAGGCTTTCTCCAGGGCATCGCACCCCCTCCGGGAAGCGAGGTCCGGGTGGAGGAGAAAAACGGCCGCCTCCTGGCGGTGAGCTATACCGGCCCCCTGGACGCCTCCTTTCTGGCCCAGTTGGTGGACAGGACCACGGGCCTGGCCTTCGGGGCCCCTCTTAAGGAGTGGGTAGGGAAAAACGCGGGCCACCTTAAGGGGCAACGGGTCAGCCTGAACTTGGAAGAGGCCTTTCTTCTGGACCTCGTCCTCACGGAGCCCATGCGGGCCCGGATAGGCCCCAGGGAAACTCAGGAAGCGGCCCTGGGCGAGGACCGCTGGGTGCTAGGGGAAAAGGGCCCCGTGCTGCGCATCTTCTCGGACTTCCAATGCCCCTTCTGCCAGCGTCTGGCCCGTGAGGTGCTTCCCCAGCTGAAACCCCGGGCCCTCAAGGGGGAACTCCGGATCAGCTACCGCCACTTCCCCCTCAAGGAGATCCATCCCGAAGCCCTCCCCGCCGCCATCGCCGCGGAGTGCGCCGGGGCGCAAGGAAGCTTTTGGCCCTACCACGACCTCCTGATGGGGGGGCGGCTTGGGGATTACCTGGGCCTGGCCCGCTCCCTCTCCCTGGACCTGAAGGCCTTTGCCACCTGCCTCAAGCACCCCCAGGTGGCCCAGCGGGTGGAGGCCGAGCGGGCCTTGGCCCTCCGCCTGGGCCTTAGGGGAACCCCCACCGCCTTCGCCGGACCCTACCGGGTCCCCAACCCCTTTGACCTGGAGCGGGTCCTGGACTATCTGGCCCTGGCCCGCTAAAGTGGGCAGGATGGAAGGGGAGCTCTTCCTTCTCAAGGATGGCAAAGGCCGGGCCTTCCTGATCCGCCTCAAGGAGGGTGGGGTTTTCCACCACCACCGGGGCACCGTGCCCCATGAGGCCATCGCCCAAGCCGGCCCAGGGGGGAGGGTCTACACCCACCTGGGAGAGGCCCTCTCCGTCCACCGGCCCACCTTGGAGGAGTACCTCCTGCACATGCGGCGAAGCGCCACCCCCACCTACCCCAAGGATGCCAGCGCCATGGTGACCCTTTTGGACCTGGCCCCGGGGATGCGGGTCCTCGAGGCGGGCACGGGCTCCGGAGGGCTCACCCTCTTCCTGGCCCGGGCGGTGGGGCCTATGGGGCTGGTGGAAACGTACGAGAAGCGCCCCCAGCACCTGGCCCAGGCAGAGGCCAATGTAAAGGCCTTCTGGCAGGTGGGGAACGTGCGCTTCCACCTGGGAAGCCTGGAGGAGGCCACCCTGGAAAGGGAGAGCTTCCACGGGGTGGCCCTGGACCTCATGGAACCCTGGAAGGTGCTGGCCAAGGCCACGGAGGCCCTCATGCTGGACCGCTTCCTGGTGGCCTACCTCCCCAACATCACCCAGGTATTGGAACTGGTGCAAAGGGCCGAGGGCTTACCCCTCAGGCTGGAACGGGTTTTGGAGGTTTCCTGGCGGGAGTGGGAGATCAGGCTACCCGTGGCCCATCCCCGCTTCCAGCAGGTGGGGCACACGGCCTTTTTGGTGGTCTTTAGGAAATGGAAGGCCTCCTGATCCACGCCTTTTTGCGGGAGCTAAAGGGGGAGCTCCCGGCCCTTAACCTGGGCCTGGCCTTCCCCGACGAGGGAAGCCTGGCCCTCCTCCTCAAGGGCAGGACGGGCCGGATCTTCAACCTGGTTCTCCGCTACCGCCCTCCCTCCCCTAGCCTAGCCCTGGAGGAAGGCACCCTTTTGGGCCAGCCCAAAACCCCCTTCCAACGGCAACTCCAGGCCCGGGTAAAGGGACCCTTGCTGGAAGCTGAGCAACTCAAGCTGGACCGGGTGGTGTTTTTCCGCTTTGCCGGGGAAAAAGGGTTTGTGGACACGCCCCCCTCCACCCTGGTCCTGGAGGCCACGGGACGGAACGCTAACCTCCTCCTCCTGGACGAAGGAGGCCGGATCCTCGGGGTTGACCGGCCCATCACCAAGGAGGTGAACCGCTACCGGGAACTCCGCCCGGGCCTTCCCTACATGCCCCCACCCCCCTACGAGAAGCTGGACCCCCGCACCCTTACCCTAGAGGACCTCCGCATCCTCCTTGGGAAACCCTTGAAGGAGGTGGTGCGCCATGTGGACGGGATAGGCCTGGAACTCATGCGGGAGCTGGCCAAAAGGGCGGGCCTCACCCCGGAAACCCCCTTGGATGAGGAAGCCCTGGCCCAGGTATACCAGGCCCTCAAGGATGTGCTGGAACACCCCCACCTGGGCACGGCCCTTTCCCAGGAGCTTCAGGAAAGGTGGCGGGAAGAGGAGAAAGAGGCCTTGAGGAAGCCCCTCCTCGAGGCCCTCCGAAGGGAAGAGCGAACCCTCCGCGCCCGGCTTCTTGACCAGGAAAGGGCTTTGCAAAGGCTAGAGGAAGCGGAAAGCCTGCGCCGGCAGGCCGACCTCCTCCTGGCCCGGCTTAGGGAGGTGCCCAAAGGGGCAGACAAGGTGGTTTTAGAGGATTTTGCGGGAAGGCCGGTGGAAATCCCCCTAGACCCCGCCCTCTCCCCCCAGGAGAACGCCCAGAGGCTCTACGAAAGGGCGCGGCGCCTCGAGGGGCTGGCGGAACGGGCCCTCGCCCTGATCCCTAGGCTGGAGGCCCAGCTCCAGGCCCTACAGGAGGAGGTCCGGCGGGTGGAAAGGGCGGAACTTGGGGAACTCCTCGCCCTCTCCCGGCACCCCAAGGGGCAAAAGGGGCCCAGGCTGGGCCTCCGCTATACCTCCCCTTCCGGATTCCTAGTCCTGGTGGGCAGGAACGCCAAGGAAAACGACCTTCTCACCCGCACCGCCCACTCCGAGGACCTCTGGTTCCATGCCCAAGGGGTGCCGGGAAGCCACGTGATCCTCAAGGCGGAAGGGAAGAGCCCGCCCCTGGAAGACCTCCTCTTCGCCGCCAGGCTGGCCGCCTACCACTCCAAGGCCCGCGGAGAAAACCAGGTCCCCGTGGACTACACCCGCAAAAAACACGTCTGGCGACCGCGCAAGGCCGCCCCAGGCCAGGTTCTCTACACCCAAGCCAAGACCCTCTTCGTGGAGGGGTCGCTTCCCCAAGAGGCCGTAGAGGGGTAGACTTGGCCCTTGTGAGAAGGGTGATGTTCCACGCCAAGATCCATAGGGCCACGGTGACCCATGCCGACCTTCACTACGTGGGTTCGGTAACCGTGGACCAGGACCTCTTGGATGCCGCCGGCATCCTGCCCTACGAGCAAGTGGATATCTACGACATCACCAACGGAGCCCGGCTCACCACCTACGCCCTTCCCGGGGAGAGGGGTTCGGGGGTGGTGCAGGTGAACGGGGCCGCCGCCCACCTGGTGCGCCCGGGGGACTTGGTGATCCTGGTGGCCTACGGGATATTTGAGGAGGAGGAGGCCCGAAACCTTAAGCCCACCGTGGTTTTGCTGGACGAGGGAAACAGGATCCTCGAGGTACGCCGGGGATGACCAGGCTACGGCTCTACCTGGACCTAATCCGCTTTGAGCACACCCTTTTCGCCCTTCCCTTCGCCTACGGAGGGATGCTCCTGGCGGCCGGGGGCTGGCCCGGATTGCGCACCTTCCTCCTGGTCACCCTGGCCATGGTGGGGGCCAGGACCATGGCCATGGCCCTGAACCGCCTCATTGACTGGCGGCTGGATGCCCTAAACCCCCGCACCCAGAACCGCCACCTGCCCAAAGGTCTGGTCAAACCCTGGGAAACCCTCCTCCTTGCCGGCCTGGGCCTTACCCTTCTGGTCTATGCGGGGCTTTCCCTAAACCCCCTTACCGCAAGGCTCCTTCCGGTGGCGGTCTTCTTCCTAACCGTTTACAGCTACACCAAGCGCTTCACCTGGCTTTGCCACTATGTATTGGGGCTGACCATCGGGGCGGCCGCGGCAGGGGGTTGGATCGCCGTTACGGGAAGCTTCCACCCCACCGCCTACTGGCTTTGGGCCGGGGTGGGGCTTTGGATTGCGGGGTTTGACATCCTTTACGCCACCCAGGACTTTAGCTTTGATCGCTCCCATGGGGTGAAGAGCATCCCCGCCCGCTTTGGTATCCCCATGGCCCTAGGCGTGGCCCGTGCCACCCACCTCCTGGCCTGGCTTTCCCTGCTCTTGGCCGGGCTCAGCTACGGCGCCGGGCCTTTTTTCTACCTGGGCCTGCTCCTGGTGGGAGGGCTTTTGGTCTACGAACACCGCCTGGTGACCCCCGAGGACCTAAGCCGGGTAGAGGTGGCCTTCTTCCAGGCCAACGTGGGGGTAAGCCTGGGGATGTTCCTGTTTATCGTGCTGGATCTCTTTGCGGGCTAAGGAAATTGACGGCCAGAACATAGGCGTCTATCCTGGTACCATTGGGGCTGTGATTTCGCTCAAAGCAAATCCAGATCCTGCCCCAAGGGCCTACCCCACGTGCCACGCCTATTCCATAATCTTACTCCAGGTTATTCCCATCCCATATCTCCTTAAGGTTCCCCCACAGGGGTAGACGCAAAAGCGGATACAGGTGAAGGAGGCCCCGTCCAATACGAACAAGAGGGGAAGTGAACGACAAGGAGGAGGTCTTTTTCCAGTTCCAACTCCTACGGATGGTCCGCGGGGAAGAAGAGGCCTTGGAGGCCCTGTATAACGCCCTCGCCCCCTGGGTGTTTGCTTTGATACGGCGAATCCTGAACAACCCCGAGATAGCTAAAGAGGTCTTGCAAGATACCTTCTTGAGGGTATATCAACAGGCGTGGCGCTACGATCCCATGAGAGGGAAACCCACTACCTTTGTCTTTGCCATAGCCCGCAATCTCGCCCTCACCCGCTTGCGTGAAGAGGGGAGACAACCCCTTAAAGACCTCAACTTGGATCCCCACGATCCCGAGGGTGATCGGGAAACCGCCTGGGAAGTCCAGCCTCAAGATCGGGAGGACAAGGTCCGCTTAACCCAAGCCCTGGAGGGCCTCTCTCCCCCAGAGCGCGTCCTTCTAGAAGAGGCCTTCTACCTTGGACTAACTCACCGGGAACTAGCCGAGCGCCACGGGCTACCCCTCGGAACGGTTAAGGCCCGCATCCGCCGAGCACTCCTTAAGCTAAAAGAGAAGCTAGGGGAGGCGTAGATGGGACACGTGGAAGAGCTACTGACCGACTACGTCACCGGGGGCCTCAAAGCGGAGGAACAAGCACAAGTGGAAACCCACCTGCGTACGTGCCCCCGCTGCCAGGGTGAGCTAGGCTCCCTGGAACAAGCCTTCTACGCCTTGGCCAAAACCTTGACCCCAGTTCCACCTCCTCCTGAAGGCCTGAGCAAGATCCAGGCTCGGCTCCGTTGGGATCGGCGAAAACGGATGGCAATCCGGGCTTTTCTCCTTGCCGCTATTATGGCGGGATTCTTCATCTTGTTGGGAACCTACCTGGGTCAGATAACCCAAGTCCAAGAAGCAACGCTGGAAAAGGTGGCGTATTGGGTTAGCGATCCAGAAACCCAGTGGCGCCTAGTGAGTGTCGAAGGAAACAACCTAGGCCTCCTCCTTTGGCGAGAGGACGGCCTTTGCTTGGTGCTGCTGCGGGAACTTCCTCCCCGTAGCTTGGCCTACCAGCTTTGGGGCGAGGAAGGCGGCCTGCTGTATCCCTTAACCGGGGGGCGAACCCACTTTCTCGAAGCCGACTATGGTCGCTTCCGAACTTTGGTCCTCAGTCTGGAACCTGAGCCCGAGAACATGGCCTCTGGAAAACCCAGGCCTTCCCCTCCCACCCACTTCCTCGCCCGCTTAACCTTACCCTAATAAGTTCCCTACCCAGGCGAAAGCCCAGGAGGGGATATCCTAATTTAGGGCCCTTTTCCAGGGGCAAAACGCCCCGTTTATTTCAGGCCCTAGTCGATCCACCATCCCCCAGTATTCAAGACTAAACCCCCTACCTAACCTCTATCTCTCCTCGCATACCAGGGTGTATGCGGCAGAAATAGGTGTAGATCCCGGCTTGGTTAAAGGTGATGGGAGTTGAGGTCTGGCCCTGGTTCAGGGTCCCGGTATCGAAAGCCCCGCCGTCGGCTGTGGCGGTGTGGGGTGCCGCATCGTGGTTCTCAAAGCTCAAACTACCCCCCAAGGCCACAAAACAGCTGGCAGGGTGGAAGGAAAACCCTTGGATCTGAATCACTGACGGGCAAGCCTCGAGGGCCCCATTCCCTCCTCCTGTACGGGGATAACACCCGGCCAGTACCAGGGCGGCAGAAAAGCCTATCCACAGGATACGCATACAAACCTCTCAGTAACGAACCCCGGTTTCCCAGAGCCGGAGATCACCGCAGGCCAGAGTCGCACCGACTGGTGTTGGGGTGTTGGCATGGACGTTCACGTAGGTGTTTCCCTCCGGCAGCGAGGCCGTAGGCAGTCGGGTATAGGCCACCGCACGACCGTTGGCATCAGCCACCAAGGAAGTTAGCCCGAGAACCTGGTCCCCATTCTGCTCCTTGCATGTGGCATTGCCCCCGCGGTTGAAATGTACATGGTTGGCATAGGCCCCGGACCCTGGCCTTAGGCCCTCTAAAAAGACAAACACCTCCAGCCCCCCCTGGGGTTGCGCCAACGCCACCGCCCGCCCTTTAAGGCCTTGTCCCGCAAGGTCTGCCAGGTATACCCCGGACTTCCTCCCCCCTTGGCCCAAAGCCAAGACCAAAATCCCCAGCGATAAAAGCCCCAGCCCTAATCCCCGCAACCCCTGCATGCCCTCCACCTCCTTTCATCTTGTACTACGCCAACGCAGGGTGGGATGGATGCATCACCCTGCAGGGAGGAGTAGGCTTGGGATATGGAAGGCATCCGCAAGGCAGCGGAAAGGGCCATTCTGGAGTTTTTGGAGCTCTTCCCCATGCCCAAGGGAAGCCTCTTTGTCCTCGGGGGTTCCACCAGCGAGGTCCTGGGGGAGAAGGTGGGGACAAGGCCCAGCCTCGAGGTGGCCGAGGCCATCCTGGAAGGCCTCCTTCCCCCCCTTTGGGAACGGGGCGTGTGGGTGGCCGTCCAGGGATGCGAGCACCTGAACCGGGCCCTGGTGGTGGAAAGGGAGGCCGCGCACACCTATGGGCTAGAAGAGGTCACGGTCTTCCCCCATCCCAAAGCGGGGGGAAGCCTGGCCACGGCGGCCTTCCTGCGCTTTAAGGAGCCGGTGATGGTGGAGTCCTTGAAGGCTCAGGCCCATGGGGGGATGGATATCGGCGGGGTCCTCATCGGCATGCACCTTCGCCCTGTGGCCGTGCCCCTGAGGCTTTCCCTGCGGAAAATCGGGGAGGCCCTGCTCATTGCCGCCAAGACCCGGCCCAAGCTGGTGGGGGGAGCCCGGGCGGTCTACACCCAGGAGGAGATGCTCAAGAGGTTGGAAGAATATCGGCAAAGGCCTCTTTGAAGAGGGCCGCCACGCCAAAGGCCTCGTAGCGCTGGTAGTGGCCCATCAGGGAGAGGCGGAAGATCTTCCCCTTAAGAGGTCCTTGCCCCCCAGCGATCACCGCCCCTCTTTGGGCAAAGGCCTCCTTCACCGCCCGGTAGGGAATGCCTTCCGGCAGGTAAAAGGCCGCCACCGCCGGGCTTGCCACCTTGGGCACCGGCCTTAAGCCCAGTTCCTCCCCCACCTGGTATAGGAGCCCGTTCTGCCAAGCCTTAAGGGCCAGGTGTTCAGGGAGCCTGGGCACCACCTCCTCCAGCACCGCCGCCACCGCCCCCACCAGGTTGATGGCTGGGGTCCAGGCGCTCTCCCCTTCCCCCTGGGCCTTCAGCTCCCGGGAAAGGTCGTAGTAATACCCTCGGGGGCGGAGGGCCTCCAGGGCCGTGGGGCTTAGAGCCACGAAACCCAAGCCCGGCGGGCACATGAGGCCCTTCTGGCTACCGGAGGCGGCGGCGTCCACCCCCCAGGCCTCGAGGGCCACCTCCCGCACCAGGAGGCTCGTCACCATGTCCGCCCCCACCAAGCCTTCAGGGTTGGCCTCCTTAAAGGCCTTGGCCAGGGCGGGGAGGTCCACCAGGGCCCCGGTGGAGGTCTCCGAGTGGACCAGCAGCAACCCCCGGTAGCCCGGCCTGGCCACCCCTTCCGGGCTTGGCACCTCCCCGTAGGGAAGCTCCCAGCGGTCCACCGCCAGCCCCGCGCTTTCGGCAATCTCAGCAAAGCGCTCGGAAAACTTCCCGTACACCGGCACCAAGACCCTTTCCCCGGGGGAGAAAAGGTTGTGCACCAGGGCCTCCATGGCCAAGGTGCCGCTTCCCGTGAGGACCAGAACCTCCCCTTGGGTCTGGAAAGCCTTCTTGAGAAGGTCCCTGGCCTTTAGGAAAACTTCCCGGGCCGGCTCCGTGCGGTGGTGGAGCTGGGGGCGGGCCAGGGCCTCCAGGGCCTTCGGGTGAAGCCGAACGGGTCCAGGGGTGAGGAGCCACTCCATGGGAAAAGTTTAGCGTACCACGCCCCCTACCAGGCGCTGGACCACCCGCCCCGTGAGGAGTAAGAGGCCATGGAGAATGGCCCCGGGCCGGGGTGGGTCCCCAGGCACGTAGACATCCACGGGAACCACCCTATCCACCCCCGCCCACACCTCCGGGCTTTCCGCAAAAACCCCGCCGGCGATGGCCTCGTTGCCCACCGCCACCACCCCTTTGGGCTCCGGCATGGCCTGGTAGGTGCGCTCTAGGGCCTGGGCCATGTTGCGGCTCACGGGGCCGGTCACCAACAGGGCATCGCCATGGCGGGGCGAGGCCACCACCTGGAAGCCAAACCGGGCCATGTCGTTAAAGGGGTTCCCCAAAAGGGCGATCTCGGAATCGGCCAGGCCCGTGTCCCCGGCGCTCACCTCCCGGAAAGCCAGGGTGGGGAGGCGCAACTCGGGCCGTGGTGGCGGGGGTGGCCCAGGGTCCAGGAAGGCTTGGGCCGCCAGGTCTACCCGTTGCACCAGGTCTTCCCGGCGAACCACGGCCACCTCCAGGGTCTTCATCTCCCCCACGGCCTCGGGGTAAACCAGGGCGCACCGCCCACACCCCACGCAGCGGGCTAGGTCCAAGCTGAAAATCCCTTCTTCTTCAAAGAAGGCCCCGCTGGGGCATACCTTCACCAGGCCCTCCCGGGCTTCCCGGGAAAGCCCCTTGGGTTGCAAAAGAGGATACCCAAAGGCCTGCGAGGGCACCTGGAGAATCTCCTCGAGGGCCCGAGCCAAAACCCCTATCCTGAGCGTGCGCAAAAGGCTCATCCTACCCCCTACAGGTCGTTTCCCGCATAGGAAAGGTCAAAGGACTTGTTACAGAGAGGGAAGTCCGGCAGGCCTTCCCCCCGCACCGCCAGCTCCAGGGCCCGCCAGTTCTTAAAACTGGGGTCCACCCCCTCCGCCTGGACCACCCTGCCCTCCTCCAGCCGGACGAACCAGAACACCTCCCCCCGGCCCGCCTCCACCCGGGCCATGCCCTCCCCGTCCCCAGCTTCCACCTCCACCGCCAGAGGCCCTTCAGCCCGTTGGCGTAGGAAGCGCAGGGCATACTCCAACGCCTGGAGGGCTTCCTCCGCATACACCTGGGCCCGGGAAAGGACGTCCCCTCCCTGGCGCACCACAGGGACAAAGGCAGGGTAAAGGGCATCGTCCTGCCGCAAGTCCCGCTCCACCCCGCTCGCCCGGGCCGTGGGCCCCACGAAGCCCAAGGCCAGCGCCTCCACCCGCCGCACCACCCCCACGTAGCGCATGCGATCCAGCACCTGGGGGTGCTTAAGAAGCCGGGGCAAAAGCCAATCCAACTCCTTTTGGTACCGCGATAGGGCCTCCAGGTCCGGCCTACCTTCCCGCCACACCCCTCCCGCCCGGATGAAGTTGCGGCCATAGCGGTGGCCCGTGAGGCGGTCCACCTCCCCTTGCAGAAGGGCCCGTATCCGCCCCACCTGGGTGGCGCCGTAGGTGTAGCCGATATCGGTGAAAAGTCCCGCCAGGTGGCCCAGGTGGCCAAAGGCCCGCTCCAGCTCCAAGGCCGCCCGACGCAGGTACTGCGCGCGGGGGGGAGCCTCTATCCCCAAGGCCCTCTCCCAAGCCTCCGCAAAGGCCAGGGCGTGGGCCACAGGCTCACCCCCCGCCCGTTCCGCCAGGAGCAGGGCCGCCTCTGGACCCTTGCCCGGCATGATCCCGAGGAGGCCCCGGTGCTGGTAGCCCAGGCGGATCTCCAGGTTAAGGATTCGCTCCCCAAGAACGCTAAAGCGGAAGTGGCCGGGCTCAATGATCCCCGCATGCACCGGGCCCACCGGCACCTCGTGCAGGTGGGGAAACTCCCGGAAGGCATAGGGAAGGTCGTGCCGCCTTAAAGGTCTTAGCCCGGGATGCCCCACCAGCTCTAATCCCCTTTCCCAAAGGGCCCGCTCAAACCAATCCAGGGAGGGGAACTCCGCGGCCAGACTAGGTAAACGCCTTCCCTGGCCCAGGGGGAAGGCCTCGAGGCTCCGCCTGCGCTCCACCAGCAAAAGCGCCCCCTCGCCGTAGGGGAAATAGGCCACGGGCCTTCCCTCCTGCAGGGCCTCCTTTACGGCTTCCACAACACCACCTCCAGCGCCTTAAACACCTCCACCGGGGGTAAGACCCCAAGAAGAAGGAGCAGGAGAAGCAAAACCCAGAGCAACCAAAGGTCCAGCCCCCTTCCCCTTAAGGGTTTTCCTTGACCAAAGCCCATTTGGGCCATGGGGTATAAGAGACCAGCAAAGGCCAGCCCCAGCCCCACCAGGTAGAGAACCCCCAGCCACGGCGATTTCATGGCCACCTCCACCGCCTTGAACTCGGCGAAAAACAGGGGAAAGGGAGGAAGCCCCCCCAAGGCCGCCAGGGAAAGGGTAAAGGGCACACCCAAGGCAGGGGTATGGAGGACCAGGCCTCCCACCCGCCCCACCTCCTTGGCGTGGCTAAGGGCCAGAATCCCACTGGCTCCCAAAAACGCCAACGTCTTGCTCAAAGAGTGGGCCAGGGTGTGGAAAAGGGCAAGCCAGGGAAGGCCCAGGCCCAGGGCAAAAACGGCGAGGCCCATGTGTTCCATGCTGGAATAGGCGAGAAGCCTCTTGTACTCCCTCTGCCCAAAGAGAAACCAGGCCCCAAACACTAGGCTCAAAAGGCCAAAGGCCAAAAGAAGCCCGGAGGCAAAAGGGAAAAGCCCCGCCGCCTGCATGAGCGCGGTGTAGCGCAAAAGGGCGTAAAAGGCCACGTTGAGAAGGGTTCCCGAAAGGAGGGCGGAGGCCGGCCCCGGGGCCTCGGCATGGGCATCGGGGAGCCAGGCCTGGAGGGGAAAAAGCCCCACCTTGGTACCGAAGCCCACCAAGAGGAGGGCAAAGGCCACCTTAAGCCCCTCGGGATTGGCCTCCCCCACCAAGGACCGGACCTCCCCCCAGTCCAAGGTGACCCCGCCCACCAAGGCGTACACCAGGATGACCCCGATGAGCCCCATGGCGATGCCCACACTGCCCAGCATGAGGTACTTCCAGGTGGCCTCCAGGGCCCTTGCCCCGCCCTTGTGGTAGACCAGAAGGGCCGAGGCCAGGGTGCTCCCCTCCACGAAGATCCAAAGCACCCCTAGGTTGTGGGCCAGGTACGCCCCGTGGGCCGAGGCCAGGAAAAGGGCGCCCGCCCAATAGAACCGCCAAGCCTCCTCCCGGGGAAAGTAGCCCCGGGCGAACAGGGCCACCAACCCGTAGATGAGGTCCGTCAGGAGGAGGTAAAAGAGCCCCACCCCATCCAATCGGAAAGGGCCCGCCGCCGTACCCAAGAGGAAAGGGGCAAGGAGCAGGCCCAAGAAGGGAACCAGAACGGAAAGCTGCACCAGCAAGGTGGTTTCCCTGCGAGCCAAAAAGACCATCAAGGGCAAGAAGACCAGAAGATACAGCACCCCTACCCCCTTAAGGAACGCATCCGAGCCGTGTCCACATGCCCCATTTCCCCCTTGATGCGGAAGATGAGGATCCCCGCCAAAAACACGGCGGCAAAGGCATCCAAGGCCACCCCCAGCTCCACGAAGAGGGGAAGGCCGTGGCTCTCAGAAAGGGCCATGAGGAAAACCCCATTCTCCAACGCCAGAAATCCCAGAACCTGGCTGATCGCCTTTTTCCGGCTAACCATGGAAAGAATCCCCAACAGGACCAGGGCCAAGGCCACGGGCACCCCTTGGGGCAAGGGGGCCTCGGGGAGAACAAAGGCCTTTCCCACCCGGAAGGCCAAAGCGGTGAGGAGCCCCGCCAAAAGGAGGGAGAGGGAAACGGACAGGTACCCCTCCACCTCGTGGCTCACCTCGAGGCGGTCTATAAGCCAGAACAGGTACCAGGGTATGAGAACCCCCTTGACGGCGAAAAGGGCCAGGCCTGCCACGATAAAGTGCACCTCGCCTCCCGCAAGGGCAAAGGAAACCAAGGCCAAGAGGATGTTCTGCAGGGCGTAGAGCCGGATGATGGCGTCCAGGCTACGGCGGCTTACCATCAAAAAACCGGTGGCCAAAATGGCCAGGACCAAGGTGTTTAGAAGCGCCATATTGCCCCCAAAAGTGCCAGAACCCCGAAAAGAGTGTTGTACGAGAGAAAGTCAGGAAGCCTGAGGTAGCGAAGCTTTACCCCGTAGGTCTCCAGGTAGGCCAACGCCAAGACCCAGGCCCCCACCACCCCCAGGAAGACCAGGGGCTTGGACCCCGGCAACAACAAGGCCATCAACCCCGCGTAAAAGAGCATCTTAAGCGAGCCAGCAAGCTCGTACAAGGCCAAAAGAGGCCCGCTATGGTCCAGGACCTGCGCCTCGTGGATCATGGTGAGCTCCAGGTGCGTGGTGGGGTCGTCCACCGGCATCCTGGCCCCCTCGGCCAGAAGGGCCAGGGCCAGCGAGGCCAGGGCCAGCAGCAACACCAAGCTGTTCTCCACCCCAAGCTGGGGCAGGCCGCTCAGGGAAAACCCCTCCCCCAGAAGGACCGCCCCCGCCAAGGCCATAAGCGTTCCTGGTTCCGCCAACACCGTGACCACACCCTCCCGGTAGCTTCCCTGGGCCCCAAAACTGCTACCCGCATCCAAAGCCGCCAGCATTTGAAAAAAACGGCCCAAGCCCAGCAGGTAGAGGGCGAGGAGAAAATCCCCCCTGAAGGCCAACCCAGGGAGCACGGGCAACAAGGCCAAGGCCCCAAGGGTACCCAGTAGGGCCATGATGGGCCCGAGAAGGAATAGGGGGGTGGTGGGGTAGGGCACCACCCAGACCTTGCGCCAGAGCTTGGCCAGATTCCGGTACTCCATGAGGGGGCTTGGCCCCTGCCGATGGGTAAGCCTAGCCTTGAGCCACTTGACGGTTCCCGAAAAGAGGGGAGCCAAAAGGAGGGCTAAAAGAGCCGTCATAGCAAAACCACCCCCAGGACCACCACCAAGGTAAGGAGCTGCAGAAGAAGGTAAAGGTGCAGGCTCCCCGACTGAAGGGTCTGGACCAAGGCCGCAAGGCGGCTATAGGCCCGCCCCACGCCGGCGTATACCTCGGCCAAGGGTTCCTCCAAGCGGGGATGTTCCCCCACCCTAAGGCGAAGAAAGGGGAACAGGCGCAGGGCGGGCTCGGCAAAACCCAGGGCGTTGGGTTGCATCCTGGGGGTTAGGGGCTGGAAACCGCAGTCCCAGGTGCCGTAGAGTCGCTTGGGCAAACGGGCCAGCCCCCGGTACAAAGCTCCAGCCAAAACGCCAAGGAGGGCCAGAAGAAGCCCGTTGGGATAGGTACCTAGACCCAAAGGACCCAGAAGCAGCCCCGGCCCTAGGGCCAGCAGGAGGAGAAGAGCCGCCAACAGCCCTAGGCCTAAGCGCATCCCTGGCGCCCAGTACACCCCAGCCTCGCCTCGAGGCAACCCCAAAAAGGCCAGCCCGAAAAGGCGCACGTAAAAGTAAAGGGCCAAGGCTCCCACCAAGGCCAAGGCCCCGGCGGCCAGGGGCATCAGGAAAGGCCCCTGCAAAAAGCCTTGGTAAAGTTGCCACTCCGCAAGAAAAACAGGGCCAGGAGGCAGGCCAGCCCCCGCCACCATCCCCCATAAGGCCAAAGCTCCGAGACCAGGGGCCTTACGGAAAAGCCCACCCAGCTGGGAAATCCGCCGCTCCTCCAGAGCCCCTGCCCCCAGGAAAAGAAGCCCTTTGAACAAGGCGTGGGCCACCTGCTGGAGGAAGAAGGCCCCCAGGAGCAAGGGCATAGGCTTAAGAAAATACGCCCCCAAAGCGGAAAGCATGAGGCCCAGGTTTTCCACGCTGGAGTAGGCCAAAGCCCCCTTTAGGTCCTCCTCCCCCAGACCCCGCACCAGGGCATACACCGCACCCAAAAGCCCCAGAAGAACCAAGGCCCATCCCACCCAAGGCGGAGGGGGACCAAACCAGTACTGGGACTGGTACAACCCCAGAAGGCCCAGTTTAGTCATGGCCCCAGAGAGCAGGGCCGACACCGGGCTGATGGCCACCGGGTGGGCTTGGGGCAACCAGGCGTGGAAGGGGAAGAGGGCTGCCTTCACCCCAAAGCCTAAAAGAAGCCCCGCCCAGACCCAGTCAGCCCCCAGATGCCCGTGCCCCAGGAAGGCCAGGTAAAGCCCAGCCCCAGAAAGCCGGCTAGCCAGGAAAAAGGCCCGGCCCCCCACCAGGGCGCTCGGCCCCTCGAGGGCAACCAGGAAATAACCCAAGAGGGCCATGCCCTCCCACAAAAAGAGGAAGCCGAACCCCGGGGAGGTCAAGGCCACCCCCGCCATGCTAGCCAAGAAAAGGGGAACAAGAAGGCTATAGAGGTGCGCCTCACGAGGGTGATGGGCTAAATACGCAGGAAGGTAGGGAGCAAGGCCCAGGGTCAGGGCCCCGAGGAGGAGGAGGTAGAGGAAAGGAGCACCCCATCCCAAAGCCCAACCCATCCCCCCCAGCGCCACCCACGCTAGGCCCGCCAAGCCCAGGGAGAGGGAAAGCCCCCGGAAACGCCAGGGGGTCCCAGCGGACACCACGGCCAAGCCCAGGGGCAAGAAGGTCCAAAGGGGGCTCATTCCTCCTCCCTAAGGGCGTCCAGACGCTCCCTCTCCGCCTCGAGGTGGCGTTCAAAGATCCGCCGTCCCAGGTCCAAAAAGGCGTAGACCTCCGGATCCCGGGTGCGGTAGTAAACCATCTGCCCCTCCCGCCTGGCCTCCACCAACCCCCGCTCCCGAAGCAGGGAAAGCTGCCGAGAGAGCACGGACTGCTCCGCCCCAAGCTCCCGCTGGAGGGCGGAAACGCTCTTCTCCCCTTCCCTTAAAGCGTCCAGGATGGCCAGGCGCAAGGGATGGGCCAAGGCCTTGAAGAAGGTCGCCTTATAGCGGTGCAGGGCGCTTGGCATATCCCTCTCCTTGTGCATATGTGTAAAGTAACATATAGCCATGTTAAAACCCTGGTCCACCCTCGTCAAGCCCCACGTGGTACCATGGGCCCTCAGGGTATGCCGTATTTCTGCCTGCGCTTCCGGGCCCCTGCTTCCGACACGTACCTCCTTCCCCTGCCCCAGGACCTCCCCGGGCAAAAGGTCGGGGATCTCTTCCTATCCCGGCGAGCCGAAGCCATGTACGAGGACCGGGGCAACCTCCTGGCCCGGTTTCCCCTCGAGGCGGAAGAGGCGGTGGAGGTCCGCTTCCACCTGGATACCTATCCCTTGAACCCCGCCCCTCCCTGGCGCAAGGTGCTTCTTGGGGAACCCCCAGAGGCCTGGCCGGGTATCCTGGCCCACAGAGGACACAAGGTAGAGCGGGCCCTAGGCTTTCTCCTTTCCGGAAAGCCCCACACCTGGTTCTTGGTGGACGGCACGCCCCTAGACCCTTTCCTGTACCAAGCCTTCCTGGAGCACCCAGGCCAACTCCTTCCCCTCGGCGTAGCCCCTGATCCCCTCACCTACCTGGGAGGCCATGAGGGAAAAAGGTTGCTGCTCTTAAAGACGCCCTGGCCAGGGGAGGAAACCCTTCCATGGGACACCCTCCATCCCCTGGCCAAAGACCCTTTGCCCCTCCTGCGGGGCCTGGCCTTTGGCGCCTTGGGCCTCTCCGCCCTGGGCTACCCCACCGGGCCCTGGCCCTACCTGCCCTACCTGGGGCTCCTCGCCTGGCGGCAAGGCCCTGCCCTAAAAGCCCTTTTTCTACGATCCCCCCGCCACGCCATAGAAAGCCTCCTCTTTCACGCCTTTGCCCTCACCGTAACGGCAAACCCCAGGCCCGAGATCGGCCTGGGGTACCTGGCCCTCTTTCTCTGGAACCGGCTTAGGCCTTCCGCCTCAGCTCCTCAAGAATCTCCCGAAGAAGCTTGACCTCCTCGGGGGGCTCAGGAGGAGGGGGTGGCGCCGCCTCCTCCGCCTTCTTGCGCCGCTTCTCCAGCTCCTGCATGGGCACCACGATCAAGAAGTAGATGGCGGCACCCACCACCAGGAAGTTCACCACCGCATTGATGAACTTCCCTAGAGCTATAGGCCCCAGCTTGATGGCGGAAAAATCCGGAGCCCCACCCAACGCCCCGATCAAAGGCGTGAGGACATCCGCCACCAAGGAGTTCACCACCTGGCCAAAGGCGCCGCCGATGACCACGGCCACCGCCAGGTCCACCACGTTGCCCCGCATGATAAAGTCCCGAAAACCTTTTGACACCCTCCCACCTCCAAAATCAGGGGATCACACCGGTCCGAGTCCACAGACCCCTTTACAGTATCCACCGGAGTATAAAAGTTCTGCAAAAAGACACTGGAGCTCCCCCAGGGTCCCTACAAGGCCCCTGGGGTGGTGTAGAATACCCAAGAACCCCCGATGGGCCAAGGTCAGCCCAAAGGGCTACCTTGCGAGCTCAAAGCGCGGGGCCTAGGAGGTAAAGCATGGCCAAGGTTAGGCTGGAGCACGTTTGGAAGCGCTTCGGCAAGGTGGTGGCGGTGAAGGACTTCAACCTGGAAACCGAAGACGGGGAGTTCGTGGTCTTCGTGGGGCCTTCGGGCTGCGGCAAGACCACCACCCTGCGCATGATCGCCGGCCTCGAGGAGGTCTCCGAGGGCCGCATCTACATCGGCGACCGCCTGGTGAACGACGTCCCCCCCAAGGACCGGGACATCGCCATGGTCTTTCAAAACTACGCCCTCTACCCCCACATGAACGTCTATGAGAACATGGCCTTCGGTCTGCGCCTGAGGCGCTACCCCAAGGAGGAGATCGACCGCCGGGTGAAGGAGGCCGCCCGCATCCTCAAGATTGAGCACCTCCTAAACCGCAAGCCCCGGGAGCTTTCCGGCGGCCAGCGCCAGCGGGTGGCCATGGGCCGGGCCATCGTGCGGGAGCCCAAGGTCTTCCTCATGGACGAGCCCCTGTCCAACCTGGACGCCAAGCTGCGGGTGGAGATGCGGGCGGAGATCGCCAAGCTGCAAAGGCGGCTTGGGGTCACCACCATCTACGTGACCCACGACCAGGTGGAGGCCATGACCCTGGGCCACCGCATCGTGGTCATGAAGGATGGGGAGATCCAGCAGGTGGACACCCCCCTAAACCTGTACGACTTCCCTGCCAACCGCTTCGTGGCAGGGTTCATCGGGAGTCCCTCCATGAACTTCATCCGGGCTAGGGTGGAGGTGCAAGGGGACAGGGTGTACCTGGCGGCACCGGGCTTCCGGGTCCGGGCCAATCCCGTCCTGGCCCAGGCTCTAAGGCCCTATGGGGGCAAGGAGGTTTGGATGGGCATCCGCCCCGAGCACCTGGGCCTTAAGGGCTACACGGTGATCCCCGAGGAGGAAAACGTCATCCGGGGCGAGGTGGAGGTGGCCGAGCCCCTGGGAGCAGAAACGGAGATCCACGTGAGCGTGGACGGAACCGTTTTGGTGGCCAAGGTGGACGGCCATGCCCCGGTGAAGCCTGGGGATCGGGTGGAGCTTCTCGCCGATACCTCCCGCCTCCACGCCTTTGACGTGGAAAGCGACCAGACTATTGGCCACGCCCAGGAAAAGGCTACCGTGAGCCGCTAGTTCTGGGACGGAGAGGGGGTGGGGAGAAACCCTCCCCGCCCTTTATCATGAAAGGGTGAGCCGACGGGATAAGCCCTTTATTGGAGGCATTACCAACGGAAACGCTAGCAGCAGAACCACTTTGGCTTGCTCCCTAACCCAGGCCTGGGCCCACCCAACATCCCTGGGGGATCTATGAAACTCCTCCTCAACGCCCTCCTCCTGCTGGCCCTCATCCCCTCCCTCCTGGCCCTAAAACCCCGGCTCCAGGCCGAGCACCCCGGCCCCGTGGTGCTGGTGGTGGATGCGGAGGCCCTGCGGGAACAAGCCAAAAGCCAGGGGAAAAGTCTTCTGGAGGTGCTGGAGGCTTACCGGGCCTTGGGAATCGGGGGTGTGGCCTTCCCGGAGCGTTTTGTGAAGGACTGGGTAAGCCAAGGGGTACTCCTCTACCGGGGTGGGAGAGAGCTTTTGGAGGCAGGCCTTCCCGCTAAACCCGGCTGGTTCTACCTCAAGGGGGAGCCTGGGCTCGTAACCCATCTGGCCACAGCCTATGACCTACCCACCGAACGGCTTGGCCCTTGGTTGGGATTCCCCTTGGATGTCCAGGCCTTCCCCGCCTTTTATCCCTTGGAAGAGATCCGGGCCGCCAAGGAGGCAGGCTTCTTTGTGGTGGTGCGTCCCATCAACCAGCGCTACCGGCGCCTGGACCCCTCCTTGCCCCTCGTCCCCAAGGAGGCGGATGCCGTGGTCTTCGCGGGCCTCGAGGCCCTGGGC
>NZ_CALLUR010000073.1:0-4231 GCF_938010445.1 uncultured Thermus sp. | reverse complement strand
GGGCACCTCGAGGCCCACCCTTCCGTTTTGCGGGCATACCATACCTCCACTTTACCCCCGGTATCCTGAGGGCATGAAGCTCCGCTTCCGGGAAAACGGACCCTACGTGTTGGACCTGCCCGAGGGAACCCCTTTCCGGCTCAACGGGGAAGAAAGGCGCCTGGAGAGGGCCAAACTGGCCCTTTGCCGCTGCGGCCAGTCCGGAAACAAGCCCTTCTGCGACGGAACCCACAAGGAAGTGGGGTTCCAAGGGGAGGCAGGGGAGATCCTGGTGGAGCCCTAAGCGAGACAAGGTCTGCCCAGGCCCCCGGGAGGGTTTTGGAAGCCCTTCCGCAACCCCCGGCGCCAGGGGGTAAACTCGGGGCATGTGGTGGAAGGAAACCGTTATCTACCAGATTTACCCTAGGAGCTTCCAAGACTCGGACCATGACGGCATCGGGGACCTCGAGGGCATCCGGAGAAGACTTCCCTACCTCAAGGACCTGGGGGTGGGGGCCATCTGGCTCTCCCCCTTTTACAAAAGCCCCATGAAGGACTTCGGCTACGACGTGGCCGACTACTGCGACGTGGACCCCATCTTCGGCACCCTCCAGGACTTTGACCGCCTCCTACAGGAGGCCCACGCCCTGGGGCTTAGGGTCCTCATTGACCTGGTTCCCAACCACACCTCGGACCAGCACCCTTGGTTTTTGGAATCCCGTAGCTCCAAGGACAACCCCAAGCGGGACTGGTACGTCTGGAAGGATCCGGGGCCGGATGGAGGCCCGCCCAACAACTGGCAGAGCTTCTTCGGGGGACCCGCCTGGACCCTGGACGAAAGGACAGGCCAGTATTACCTGCACCAGTTTCTTCCCGAACAACCCGACCTCAACTGGCGTAACCCTGCGGTGCGGGAAGCCATCTACGAGGCCATGCGCTTCTGGCTAAGGAGGGGGGTGGATGGCTTCCGGGTGGACGTGCTCTGGCTTTTGGCGGAAGACCTCCTTTTCCGGGACGAACCCGGCAACCCGGATTGGCGTCCCGGCATGTGGGACCGGGGCCGGCACCTCCACCTTTTCACCGAGGACCAACCGGAAACCTACGCCTACGTGCGGGAGATGCGCTATGTGCTGGACGAGTTCAGCCAGCCCGGAAGGGAGAGGGTCATGGTGGGGGAAATCTACCTTCCTTATCCCCAGCTGGTGCGCTACTACCAAGCGGGGTGCCACCTTCCCTTCAACTTTCACCTCATCTTCCGGGGCCTCCCCGACTGGCGGCCCGAGAACATAGCCCGCCTCGTGGAGGAGTACGAAAGCCTCCTCACCCCCTGGGACTGGCCCAACTGGGTCTTGGGCAACCACGACCAGCCCCGGCTGGCCTCGAGGCTCGGGGAGGCCCAGGCCCGGGTGGCGGCCATGCTCCTCTTCACCCTGCGGGGCACCCCCACCTGGTACTACGGGGACGAGCTGGCCCTGCCCAACGGGGAAATCCCCCCAGAAAAGGTTCAAGACCCTGCCGCCTTAAGGCAGAAGGGGCGCTTGGGCGAACACGGTCTACCCCCAGGCCGCGACCCCGAGCGCACCCCCATGCCCTGGGACACCTCCCCCTATGCCGGCTTCTCCACGGTGGAGCCTTGGCTTCCCCTGAACCCCGACTGGCCGGTGCGGAACGTGGCGGTCCAGGAACAAGACCCCCGGTCCATGCTCCAGCTGGTGAAGCGCCTTATAGCCCTGCGCCGGGATGAAAGCTTCCTCTACGGCCCTTACCGCACCTACCGGGCAGGGGGCGGAATCCTCGCCTACCTGCGGGGGGAGGCCTTCTTGACGGCCCTTAACTTCTCGGACCGGGAAAAGATGCTGGAGTTGCCCCAAAGAGGCCTGGTGGTTCTCTCCACCCACCTGGACCGGGAGGAACCCACCCCCACCTCCCTGCGCCTGCGGCCCCACGAGGGGGTGGTGGTGCGTCTAAGCTAAAGGGGATGCGGGAGGATCCCTTCAGGCACCTGGCTGAGGCCTACGAGGCCTGGTACGAGACCCCTTTGGGGGCCTTCGCCATCGCCGAGGAGGAAAGGGCCCTGAAAAACCTGCTTCCCCCTGGGGAAAGCCTCCTGGAGGTGGGGGCGGGAACCGGCTACTGGCTTAAGCGCCTCCCCTACCCCAAGAGGGTGGGGCTTGAGCCCTCTTCGGCCATGCTCCAGGTGGGGAGGGCCAGGGTACCCGAGGTGGAATGGATCCCAGGCCGGGGGGAGGCCCTGCCCTTCCCCGAGAAGGGCTTTGACGTGGTCCTCCTCTTCACCGTGCTGGAGTTCGTGGAGGATGTGGAGAGGGTTCTTGCCGAGGCGAGAAGGGTCCTAAAGGATGGGGGGAGCCTGGTGGTGGGGATCCTCGAGGCCCTCTCCCCTTGGGCGGCCCTTTACCGGAGGCTGGGGGAAAGAGGGGTCTTGCCCTGGCAAGGGGCCCGCTTCCTGAGCCGGGAGGACCTGGAGGCCCTTCTAGGCCCCCCTCTCCAGGCCGAGGAGGTCCTTTTCCTGGCCCCCGAGGCCCAACCCCCCTTTCCCGAGGCAGACCAGGCAGGCCGGCGGGCGGGAAACCGCGGCGCCCTATACTTGGGGAGATGGCGGTAAAGGTCCTTTTCGCCCTCTACCCCCTCCTGCAGGGGGACTACCGGGCGGTGGAAAAGGCCCTCCTGGCCCTGGATGGAAGCCCGGTGGCCCACCGGGTCTTCCCCACCCACACGGAACTCTTGGGGGAGGAAGAGGCCGTATTCCAAGCCCTCAAGGCCGCCTTCCTGGCCGCGGGAGAGGAAGGGGCCGCGGTGATGTGGGCCCTTTTCACCAACGCCTGCGAGGCCCAGGACCCTTTTCGCAGACCCGAGCGGCTAAAGCGCTTCCCCCCCTTGGAGATAGCCAGGAAAGCCCTAGAGGACCTGGAGGCCAGGAGCGTCTTGGACATCGGCACGGGCACCGGGGTTTTCGCGGAGGCCTTCACCCGCCTGGGCCTATTTACCGTGGGGATAGACCCGCGCTCCGACCGCCTCGAGGTGGCCCGGGCCAAGGTGAAGGAAGCCCACTTTCTGGAAGCCCGCGGGGAAGATCTCCCATTCCCCAACCAGAGCTTTGACCTGGCCTTTTTCGGTCTAAGCCTCCATCACCTGGACCCCATCCCCGCCCTCAGGGAAGCCGCCCGGGTAGCCCGGCGGGTGGCGGTCCTGGAGTGGCCCTTCCGCCAGGAGGAGGAAGGTCCCCCTCTGGCAAACCGCTTTTCCCCAGAGCGTCTCCAAACCCTTCTGCAAACGGCCCTGGGAAATCCCCCAAGGCTCATCCTGGAGGAGGGCTACACCCTGGCCCTTGGGGAAAGGCCCCTTGCGGGGGCCTGAGGGAAGAGGGTAAGCTGGAAGAAGCCCTCGAGGCCAGGAGGTGAGGTATGGCACGCCGGATCCTTTTCTTGGTAGGGGATTTCGTGGAGGACTATGAGGTCATGGTGCCCTTCCAGGCCCTGAAGATGCTGGGCTTTGAGGTGCACGCCGTCTGCCCGGGCAAGCGCTCGGGCCAGCGGATTCGCACCGCGGTGCACGACTTTGAGGGGGACCAGACCTATTCGGAAAAGCCCGGCCACAACTTCACCCTGAACCACACCTTTGACGAGGTGGACCCTGCCCAGTACCACGCCCTGGTGGTCCCCGGGGGGCGGGCCCCGGAGTACATCCGCCGGGAGCCCCGGGTATTGGAGATCGTCCGCCACTTCTTTGAGGCCAACAAACCCGTGGCCGCCATCTGCCACGGGCTTCAGGTGCTCACCGCCGCCGGGGTCATGCAGGGGCGCAGGGCCACCGCCTACCCTGCGGTGGGGCCAGAGCTCACCCTGGCCGGGGCCGAGTACGTGGAAGTACCGGTGGACCAGGCCGTGGTGGACGGGAACCTGGTGACTGCCCCCGCCTGGCCGGCCCACCCCGTGTGGCTGGCCCGGTTTTTGGAGGTCCTGGGGGTGCGGGTAGAAGGGGTGTAACACCACCTGGGCTTCGCTAGGAGGGGGCCCCGGTAGGGTCCTTCTTCCGGCCTGACGGGGAAAAGACCCCGGGTGGCGCTAACCGACGTAGAAAACCTAGGGCCAGGCCCTTTAGGCCTGGCCCCTTTTGGTGCCGGGGGCGGGACTCGAACCCGCACGTCCTTGCGGACAGCAGATTTTGAGTCTGCCGCGTCTACCGGTTCCGCCACCCCGGCGCGCGCACCCTAAGGATAAAGCCCAAGAGGAAA
>NZ_CALLUR010000072.1:0-2686 GCF_938010445.1 uncultured Thermus sp. | reverse complement strand
GCCAGGCGCAGGGATTCGGGCACCGCCCTCAGGGCCTCCCGGGCGGTGACCACGATCACGGGGATGCCCAAAAGGGCCAGGGTCATGGCCGCAGGGAGGATGGTGGGGCCAAGCCCCATTCCCCGCACGAAGAGGGCCAGGCCCAAGAGGCCGTACACGATGGAGGGTACCCCGGCCAGGTTGCGGAGGTTGACCTCGAGGATCCGGTTTAACCTCCCCTCCCTCACGTACTCCTCCAGGAGGATGGCCGTGCCTATCCCCACGGGAATGGCGATGAGAAGCGCGAGCCCCAGGACCCATACCGTACCCCAGATGGCGGTGCCGATGCCCGCGGTGAGGGGGGAGCGGGAGGGAACCCGGGTGAGGAAGGACTGGTCCAGCCAAGGGTTGAGGACCAGCCTTTCCCCCTCCTTCAGGTTGGCCTTTAGCTCCTGCCAGCGCCTCAGGCCTTCCAGGAGGGAGAAGTCGGCGATGCGCTCATCCCTGAGGCCGGTCACCACGTAGCGGAAGGGGCCTTCGTGGGTGTTCCACATGAGCTCCACCCGGTTTTGCATGAGGAGCACCCGGCGCTCCCTGGGATCTCCCAGGGCGGACTGGACCTCCTCCTCCGTGTACCCCCGGGCCAGCAGTTCTTGCCGAAGGATCTCGTTTGCGGAAAGGCCAAAGGCATAGGTCTTTCCCGGCCCCTCGTCGGCCTTTAGGACCTGCACGGAAACGCTCCGGTAAAGGGTATCGCCCAGAAGCCAAGCCAGGAGGGCCAAGGCTAGAAGCAGGGGGAGGACCAAGGCCCGGGCAAAGGCCCGGTCCACCCGGTCCTTCCAAGGGTCCACACCAAAGGTCTGTTGCCAGCTACTCATACCGCTCCCGATAGCGCTCCACCACCCATTGGGCCAGGATGTTGAAGAGAAGGGTGAGGAGGAAAAGGGTAAAGCCCACGGCGAAGAGGGCGTAATAGGCGGTGCTGCCCACGGGCTGGTCCCCGGTGGCCGCCTGGACGATGTAGCTGGTCATGGTGGCGATGGTCTCCCGGGGGTCCAGGGTGAGGATGGGCCTTTGGCCGGCGGCGATGGAGACCAGCATGGTCTCCCCTATGGCCCGGCTAGCGGCCAGGATGATGGCGGCCACAATGCCCGAGAGGGCCGCGGGGAAGACCACCCTTAGGGCCACCTCGTAGGGCCTGGCCCCCAGGGCGTAGGCCGCTTCCCGGATGGAGCGGGGCACGGACTCCATGGCGTCTGCGGCCACATTGGCCACGTAGGGGAGGATGACAAACCCCAGGACCAGCCCGGCGGAAAGGGCGTTGAAGATGTTGAGGCCGGGGATCACCTTCTGCAGGAGAGGGGTAACGGTAAGCAGGGCGAAGAAGCCGAAGACCACCGTGGGGATGCCCTCAAAGAGTTCCAGGGTGCCCTTGATGCGGGCCTTGGCCTCCCCCCGGGCGTACTCCGCGATGTAGACGGCCAAGGCTAGCCCCAAGGGGATGGCCACCACCAGGCCGATGGCCGTGACCAGGAAGGTGCCCGCAATCAGGGGGCTGATCCCGTACCGGGGCTCGGCGAAGAGGGGGGTCCAGTCCCGGGCAAGGAGGAACTCCGCTAGGGGTACCCGGCGGAAAAACTGGAGCACCTCTCCCAAGAGGCTAAGGACGATGCCCGCCGTGGTGAGCAGGGTCACGGAGGCGAGGAGTACCAAGGCGGCAAAGGTGAGGACTTCCTTGGGGTTTCGGGAGGGTTTTTCCCTAAGGATCTCCATGCCTTTCCTATCCTAAGGCAAAGGGGTGGGGAATACCCACCCCTTCTAGCCCTTCCCTCTTACTTCAGCTCCTTCTTCAGCTCCTCCATGAACTTGGAGAGGGGCGTGCCCACGGGCAGGTCCATGAAGAAGGTGCCGGTCTTCCTCTTGGCCACCAGCTGCTGACCAATGTTGTAGGCCTCATCGGGCAGCTCAATGTACCCCGTGGAGCGGATGGCCCTACGGGCATCCTTGGAGAGGTAGAAGTTCACGAAGTCCTGCACCTCCTTGCGCTCCAGGCTCTTCACGTTCACGTAGATGAAGAGGGGGCGGGCAAGGGGCTGGTAGGTGCCGTTCAGCACGTTTTCCCGGGTGGGGAGGACGCAGCCCTTGCCGTTGTCAACGGCCAAGGCCTTCACCTTGTCCTTGTTCTCCTCGTAGTAGGCCACCCCCAGGAAGCCCATGGCGTAAAGGTCCCCGGCCACGCCCTTGATGGTCACGTTATCGTCCTCGGTGGGCTGGTAGTCGGTGCGGATGGCCTTCAGCTTGCCCACGATGGCCTCGGTGAAGTAGTCAAAGGTACCGGAGTCGGCCCCGGCCCCAAAGAGGCGCAGGGGCTGGTTGGGGAAGGTGGGGCGGATCTGGTTCCAGCGGGTGATCTTGGAGCCGGGCTCCCAGATGGCCTTGAGCTCAGAGACCTTAAGGCAGCTGGCCCAGGTGTTCCTCGGGTGAACGATGACCGTGAGGGCATCGTAGGCCACGGGGAGCTCAATGAACTCCACCTTGTTCTCCTTGCAGACCTTTAGCTCCTCGGGCAGGATGGGCCGGCTGGCGTTTTGGATGTCGGTCTCCCCGCGGCAGAACTTCTTGAACCCGCCGCCCGTGCCAGAGAAGGCCACGGTGACCTTGATCTGGGGGTTACGGACGGTGAACTCCTCCGCCACCGCCTGGGTGA
>NZ_CALLUR010000071.1:0-16582 GCF_938010445.1 uncultured Thermus sp. | reverse complement strand
GGCGGAAAAGAAGATGCCGATGGCGGAAACCTGGGTTACGACAGCCCCACCGAAGCGGTCCGAGATGGGCCCGGCGATAATTCGGGCCAAAGAGCCCACCAGTGGGCCCAGAAAGGCGTACTTCAAGGGATCCGGGGCCCCGTCAAACTTCCCGTAGACCTCCCGGATCAAAAGGGGAAAGATGGCGGAAAACCCGGAGAAGGAGCCGAAGGTCATGATGTAGAGGCTGGTCATGATCCAGGTGTGCTTGTCGCGGAAGATGTCAAACTGCTCGCGGAGGTTAGCCCGGACCGGAACGCTTCTTAAGTACACCCACGCAAGCAAAGACGCCACCAGCACAAAGGGCACCCAGAGGAAGGTGGCGTTCTGAAGCCAGATGGGCTGGGACACCCCGGGCTTGGGGGTAAAGGTCTGGGGCCCACCTAAAAGGGAGCCAAAGAGGGCGAAGCCGATGACCCAGGGGGTCACGAACTGGACCACGGACACGCCAAAGTTGCCGATCCCCGCCTGCAACCCCAGGGCCGTCCCCTGGAGCCGCTTGGGGAAGAAGTAGCTGGTGGAGGGCATGAAACCGGAAAAGTTCCCCCCGCCGATCCCCGCCAAAAAGGCCAAAAGGAGAAGGATCCAGTAGGGGGTCTGGGGGTTTTGCACCGCGAAGCTCCAGCCCAAAAGGGGGATCAGGAGGAGGAGGGTAGAAAAGGTCACCAAATGACGGGTGCCCAGGATGGGGGGCAAAAAGGTCCAGATGATGCGCAAGGTACCCCCCGCAAGCCCCGGCATGGCCGTAAGCCAAAAGAGCTGGAGGGTGGAAAGCTCAAAGCCTACCTTGGGCAGGCGCACCACCAGGGCGCTCACCACGAACCAGGTGATGAAGGCCAGGGTGAGGTTAAAGGTGGTGATCCAGAGGGTGCGCCAGGCTAAGGCGGAATCCCAGCGCTTGGGATCCTCGGGGTTCCATTCGGGAATCCAGGTGCCCTTGTGGGTCTTCAGCATGGGCGGTCTCCTTTCAGCTCAAACTCGTTCTTCAGGTGCTTGGCCTCTTGTTGCAGAAGTTGCAGCACGGTGATGTGCATCCACAGGAAGCTGATGGCCGTGAGCAGGAAAAGCACGAAGAAGGTCATCTGGGGCAGGCCCGTCCAGGCCTGGGCGTAGGCGAACAGGGGCGGCAGGAAGAAGCCCCCCAAGGCCCCCAGCATCCCCACCAGGCCCCCCACCGCCCCCACGTCCTTGGGGAAGTAGGTGGGGATGTGCTTGTAGACCGCCGCCTTGCCGACCCCCATTCCCACTCCGATCAGGAAGACCAAAGCGGTGAAGAGCCAGACGTTCATGGTGAACTGCATGACCTCCTTTGATCCTTGCTTGGTGTAAAGAACGATATGCCCCTCGGGCATCATGAGGATCCCCGAGGCCAGTCCGATGATGCCAAAGGTCCAGTACATGACCCGCCGAGCCCCATAACGGTCGGAAAGGTAGCCGCCAAGGGGCCTTAGGAGGCTTGCGGGGAAAATGAAAAGGGCGGTAAGAAGAGCGGCTTCGTGCAAGGGTAAGCCAAAGACATCCACGTAGTACTTGGGAAGCCAGGCGCTTAAGGCCACATAGGCCCCAAAGACCACCACGTAATAGAGGCTGAAGCGCCACACCCGTATGTGTTTAAGGGGCGCCAGCATCTCCAAGAAGGGCCTTCCCTGCCCCGGGCGCTTATCCTGCCTGGGGGTGGCGAACCACATGACCAACCCCATCAGCACCAAAAGCACCGCATAGAGGAAGGGAATGAAGCGCCAACCCCCGGGGATCAAGCCTCCCAGGTAGCCCGCTGTGGGCACGCTGGCAATGAGGGCAGGGCCGATGAACTTGGTGACGCTGGCCCCCACGTTTCCCGCCCCGAAGAGGCCCAAGGCGAAGCCCTGCTGGTCCTTGGGGAACCAGGCGGAGTTCCAAGCGATGCCCACGCTAAAGGAGTTGCCGGCAAAGCCCACCAGGAAGGCGTAGAGGAGAAGCTCCTCGTAGCTTCCCGCTCGGGAAACCAGGTAGGCGGGAATGGCGGTGAAGAAGAGCATAAGGGTGAAAACCAGCCGCCCCCCATACCGGTCGGTGAGGATGCCGGCGAAAAGCCGCCACAGGGAGCCATTCAGAATGGCTACGGCCGAGAGCCAGGAAAGCTGCACGTCCGTGAGGCCAAACTCCTTGCGGATGGGCACTCCCAGCACCCCAAACATCAGCCAGACCGCAAACATCACGGTGAAGCCGATGGTGGAGAGCCAAAGCACCTGCAGGCGAGCGGGCCGTTCCTTTTCCAGCTGGTCGGGATCATGGACCATGGGTCACCTCGCCAACTTGCGCACCCAGATGACGATCTGCCAGGGCCTAAGGACGTAGCCCAGGGGAACGGTAATGATGTGCACCAACCGGGAGAAGGGGAAGACCGCCAGGAAGACCCAGAAGTTAAAGACGTGCAGCTGGGTCCAAAAGGGAAGGTCGGCGATGAGTTCCGGCCTGGGTTGCAGGGTGAAGATGGACCAGAGGTAAGGGGTCATGACCGCGGGAAACCAGTAGCTGCCAAAGCGGTAAAGAAGGGCGGTGAGGACCCCGGAAAGGGCAGACACGAGGATTACCACCAAGACCAGGTAATCCATGGAGGTGGAAGCCGCCCGCACCCGGGCCACGGAAAGCCTGCGGGTAAGAAGCACCCAGGTCCCCACCAAGGCCCAAAGCCCTAGGCCAAGCCCGGTGATCTCCAAAAGGTAGAGCCTTAAGGGCACCGCGTTCCAAAGGAGAAGCCCCTTGGGGATGAGAAGGGCCAGCAAATGGCCAAGAAGCACCAGAACCAGCCCCCAGTGCATGGCGATGGAGCCATAGAAGAGGCGCTTCTGCTCCAGAAGCTGGCTGGACTGGGCGGAAACGGAAAAGGGCCTATAGGCCATGCGGTAGGCGGTGACCACCACCGCCAAGGTGAGGGCGATGTAGGGGAAGACACCAAAGAGAAGGGTGTTCCAGTTCATCCTTCACCTCCTCGCCAAATCCCCCTGCAAAGCCTCCTGGACCCCCTCGAGGACCAGGAGATAAGGGTTCTTGGCATCCAGGGTCTTAAGGGTCTTGTGCATCTCGCTAAGGGCCTTGGGCAGGATCTCCAAAAGCTCGGGAAGGGGGTTTTCACACCGGGCCAGGTACCGAAGCACATTGGCCAGGTGGTCGGGAAGCTCGCTTCCCGGGTCCAAGGAGATCTCCCGGTAGGCCCGCACCAAAGCCGCCAACAGTTCCCCCCGCTGGTAGCTTTCCCCATAGACGGCAAAGCCCACATAGGGGGCGGTGGTAGGGGTAAGGTCCAGGGTGCGGGTGTAAAGCTCCTCCCACTCCCCTAAGGAAAGCTCCTCCACTTGGCGCAAAAAGCGCTCCAGTTTCTGCTTGGCCTGGCCCCTGGGGCAGGCGATCCAGCGCCGCCAAAGCTCCTCCAAGCGGCCCGGCATGGGGTAGTCCAAGGCTAGGGCCAGGGTTTCCAGAAGGGTGGCCTTGCCCATGGCTTCCTCCTACTCCCCCCTCAAGGGCGGCTGGATATAGCCGAAGCCCGTCTCCCCTTTGTGGGCCAGGGGGTCCTTCCACACCTCTGCCGCCATCTCCCGGTGGTAAGGAGGCAGCACGAAGCGCTCCTCCAGGGTGGGCAGGGTGGTGAGGCGGTAGATGGCTTCGGCCTCCTCGAGGGTGAGCCCAGCATCCTGCAAGACCCTCAGGGCCTTTTCCGTCACGCCCCCCTCCAGGCTCTCCTGTCTTTTCAGGATGCGCACCGCCAGCATCTTTTTAAGGGCGGGCACGACCAGGCTTTCGTTGCCGGCGGTGAAGAGGTTGGCCAGGTACTTTACCGGCATACGGGCCCTTTCTAGGCTTTCGTAGACCTCAAAATCCAAGTCGGTTTCCGGAATGTCCAGCCGCACCAGCCCCTCTTTCCCCTGACTGGCCCTCAAGGCCTTCTCCAGGGTGGACACCACCGGGGAAAGGGGCGGGACGTAGAACATCATGGCCAGGGTCCGGTACTCAGGGTGCAAGGGGAAGGCGAGCCGCCAGACCTTCACGAACTTGTAGATGGGGGAGTTCTGGGCAGCCTTGATCCAGCCGTCGTCAATCCCTTCGGCCTTGGCGGCAGCGATGACCTCGGGGTCAAAGGGGTCTAGGATGATCCCAAGCTGGGACTCCACAAGCTGGTCGTCGGGCACCATGGCCGCCTCGGGAATGCGGTCGGCATCGTAGAGGAGGACCCCCATGTAGCGGATCCGCCCCACGCAGGAGTGGGCGCAGGCCGGCGCCTGACCGGTTTCCAGCCGGGGGAAGCAGAGGATGCACTTCTCGCTCTTCCCGGTGGCCCAGTTGTAGTAGACCTTCTTGTAAGGACAGGCGGCCACGCACATCCGCCAGGCCTTGCACTTGTTCTCGTTGACCAGCACCACCCCGTCCTCCGCCCGCTTGTAGATGGCCCCCGTGGGGCAGGCGGCCACGCAACCCGGGTTCAGGCAGTGGTTGCAGATGCGGGGCAGGTACTGGAAGACCACCCCCTCGATCTCGGAAAGCTGGGCGCGCACCTCGGGGTCCAAACCCTTCAGGTTGGGGTCGTTTTGGGCATAAAGGGGGCTTCCCCCCAGGTCATCGTCCCAGTTGGGACCGGAGGCGGGGGTCATCACCTCCCCGGTGATCATGGAAACGGGAACCGCCGTGGGCTGGTCCTCCCCTTCTGGGCTGGTGAAGAGGTCGCTATAACGGAAGGTGTAGGGATCGTAGTAGTCGTCTATGGAAGGCAAGGCGGGGTTGAAGAAGAGGCGGAAAAGCCCCTGGGTGCGGGAGTGCAGGCGAAGGTCCAGGTGGCCGTCCTTATACTCCCAACCCCCCTTGAAGCGGTCCTGGTCCTCCCAGCCCGTGGGATAGCCGGCACCAGGCCGGGTTTCCACATTGTTCCACCACATGTACTCCGCGCCCTTGCGGTCGGTCCAGAGGTTCTTGCAGGCGATGGAGCAGGTGTGGCAACCGATGCACTTGTCCAAGTGGAAGAGCATGGACATGTGGGTTCTAACCTTCATGGCGTTCCTCCTTTACCACTCCGGGGGCCGCTCCAGCTTGCGCACGAAGACCCAGGTGTCCCGGTTCACCCCCACCGGCCCCCAGTAGTTGAAGGCGTAGGTGAACTGGGCGTAGCCGCCCGACATCAGCACGGGCTTGAGGCGGGCACGGGTGATGGAGTTGTTCATGCCGGCCCGCTTGCCCCTTAAGGGGCTTTTAGGAATGCCCACCGTGCGCTCGGTGGCGTGATAAACGAAAACCGTTCCCTTGGGAATCCGGGCGGAGACGATGGCCCTTTGCACGAATACCCCATTGTCGTTGAAAAGCTCCACCCAGTCGTTGTCCCTAATGCCCAGTTCCGCGGCATCCTTATCGTTGAGCCAGACCGGGTACCCGCCCCGGGAAAGGGTCATCATGCGGTGGTTTTCCGAGTAGGTGGAGTGGATGGACCACTTCCCGTGGGGGGTGATGTAGTTGAGGAGCTTGCCCTGAGCCTCCTTGAGGCTCCTCTCCGTCTCCTGGAGCATATGGACGTCCGGCCGGGGTTTGTAGGTGGGAAGGTGTTCCCCAAAGGCCAGGTAGTTGGGGTGGTCCAGGTAGAAGTGTTGCCGGCCGGTGAGGGTGCGCCAGGGGATGAGGCGCTCCACGTTTAGGGTGTAGGGGCTATAGGCCCGGCCCTGGTTGATGACGGCGCTCCAGGTGGGGGTGGTGAGCTGGCGGCGGGGCTGGGCCACGATGTCCTTAAAGGAAATGCGCACGTGGCGGTTACCCTCGGCCAGGTCGGTGAGCCTGACCCCGGTCTTCTTCTCCTCGTCCAAGAAAGCCCGGTAGGCCAACTCCCCGTTGGAAACCGGGTCCAGGAGGAGGATGGCCTCGGCCACCTGGCGGGCCTCCTCGAGGCTGGGCCGCTTCTCCCCTTGGAAAACCCTGGGCTGGCGTTCCGCCAACTCCTTATAGAAGTCCTCCACCGGGATGGTAAGCCCGTGCATCCCCACTCCCACCTTTTCCACCACCGGCCCTAGGGTCACCATCTTCTCGTAAAGCTGGGTGTAGTCCCGCTCCACCACCCGGAACTTGGGCATGGTCTTGCCGGGGATGGGCTCCACCTCGCCCTTTTTCCAGTCCCGGTCCTCGGCCTGGGCCAGCTCGTCCGGGGTGTCGTGCTGCAAGGGAATCATCACGATGTCCTTCACCGGAATGGGCAGGTGGACCCGGGCCAGTTCGGAAACCTTCTTGGCGATGGCCTTAAAGATCTCCCAGTCCGGCTTGGACTCCCAGGCAGGGGGCACAGCCGCCTGCAGGGGGTTGATGAAGGTGTGGAGATCGGTGGTGTTGATGTCGTCCTTCTCGTACCAGGTGGCGGCGGGAAGGACGATATCGGAGTAGAGGGCACTGGTGTCCATGCGGAAGTTGAGGTCCACCACCAGATCCAGCTTCCCCTCGGGGGCCGGCTTGCGGTAGACCACCTCCTGGACCTGTCCCTCGGCCTTCTCCTCGGCAATGGTGTTGGTGTGGGTACCCAGGTAGTGCTTCAGGAAGTACTCGTGCCCCTTAGCGCTGGTGCCGATGGCGTTCCCCCGCCAGATGAACCAGACCCTAGGCCAGTTCTCGGGAGCGTCGGGATCCTCCACGGCAAACCTCAGCTCCCCCCGCTTAAGGGCCTCCACCACATGCTGGACGATCTCCGCCTCGGTCTTGGCCCCTTTGGCCTCCGCCTCCTTGACCACCTCCAAGGGGCTTTTGTTGAACTGGGGGAAGAAGGGGAGCCACCCCTTGCGCACCGCCCGCACCTGGTGGTCTATGGTGTGGTCCGTTAGACCCGCCGCCGTCTTGTCGTAGGCGGAAAAGCCCCGCTCGTAGCGCCACTGGTCGGAGTGGACGTAGTGGAAGCTAGGGGTGTTCTGCTGCCTAGGGGGGTAGCCCCAGTCGGTGGCAAAGGCGATGGGACCCCAAGAGGCCTGGTTGGCCAGCTTCTCCTGGCCCACGTAGTGGGCGAGGCCCCCACCGTTCACCCCCACGCTTCCCGTGAGCATGAGGGCCACGATCCCCGCCCGGTAGAGGAGGTTGTTGTGGTACCAGTGGTTGATGCCCGCCCCAATGATGATGAGGTTTTTCCCCCGGGTCTTGAGGCCGTTATCCGCCCAGGAACGGGCGTACTTGAGGAGGGTATCCCGGTGAATCCCGGTCCACTTCTCCTGCCAGGCGGGGGTGTACGGAAGATCGTCCTCGTAGCCCTTGGGATAGTCCCCAGGCAAACCCCGCCCCACCCCGAACTGGGCCATGAGGAGGTCAAAGACCGTGGCCACCGCCACCCTTTCCCCCTCCTTGGTGACCACGTACTTAACCGGTACACCCCGCTTAAGCTTCCGGTCGGAGGCGAAGTCGTCAAACTCCAGAAGAAGGACCTCGTCCTCCGCCCCCAGGAGGCTCAGGCGGGGGTTTAAGGGCTCGCCGGTCCTGGGGTCTTCCAGCTTCAGGTTCCACTTGCCCTTTTCCTTCTGCCAGCGGAAGCCAATGGTACCCCCAGGCATCCTGGGACCCTTATCCTCATCCCAGAGGAGGAGCTTGAAGTCCCCGTTTTCCTCCTCGGCGTAGTCCGCGAGGCGGTTGGCCCGCAGGTACCGCCCAGGGCGCCCATCCCGAATCTCAATCAGAAGGGGGGCATCAGTGTAGCGCTTCAGGTAGTCCAGGAAATAGGGCACCTCCCGCTCGGCGTAGTATTCCTTGAGGATCACGTGGTTCACCGCCATCCAGAAGGCTCCATCCTGACCCGGGTTAATGGGAATCCACCAGTCAGCGTACTTGGAAACCTGGGAAAAGTCGGGGCTGAAGACGGTGAGCTTGGCCCCGGCGTGCCGCACCTCAGAGATGAAATGGGTGTCGGGGGTGCGGGTCATGTTGAGGTTGGAGCCCATCACCGCGATGAAACGGGCGTTGTACCAGTCGGCGGACTCGTGGACGTCGGTCTGCTCCCCCCAGATCTCGGGGGAGGCGTTGGGCAGGTCGCAGTACCAGTCGTAAAAGCTCATGGGCACGCCGCCCAAAAGGGAGAGGAAGCGGCTGCCGGCAGCGTAGGAGATCTGGCTCATGGCGGGGATGGGGGAGAAACCGATGACCCTGTCCGGCCCATAGCGCTTCACCGTGGAGACCACGGCGGCAGCAATGAGCTCCAGGACCTCATCCCAGCTGGCCCGCCTAAAACCCCCCTTGCCCCTGGCCTTCTGGTAGCGCTTACGCTTATGAGGGTCGCTCTGGATGGCCTCCCAGGCGGCCACCGGGTCGGGGTAGCGCTTCTTGGCCTCCCGGTATAGGTCCAAAAGGGCCCCCTTAGCGTAGGGGTACTTCACCCGGATGGGGCTATAGAGGTACCAGCTGAAGCTGATGCCCCGCTGGCAACCCCGGGGCTCGTAGGGGGGAAGGCCGGCCTCGAGGCTGGGGTAGTCCGTGGCCTGAAGCTCCCAGGTGACCACGCCGTCCTTGACGAAGACCTCCCAGGAGCAAGAGCCGGTGCAGTTCACCCCGTGGGTGGTGCGCACCCGCTTGTCGTGCTGGAAGCGGTTACGGTAGAACTCCTCCCACTTCCTTTCCGCCGGGCTTTCTATTTCCTTGATCCAGTCCCTCATGTCTACCTCCTAAGCTGGCTTTGGATGCGCTCCGCCAGGCTTTTGGGACGGAGCTGCCAAAGGATGGCCTGGTAAAGGAGAAGGATGGAGAGGAGCACCAGGCCGGCCACCAAATACCGGCCCAGATACAGGGAAGCGGGCCTTGGAACCTCATTGGAAACCTGCACCAAGAACGCGGCCAAAGCCGCCGCCTCAGCCTCGGTAAGGGGCCTACCCTTGTAGGCCTCCCGCATCACGGGGAAAGCGGGGTTCTGCAAAAGGGCGCTGAGCCCGGCCTCGCCTCCTAGGCGCTTAGCGGCATCCGTGAGGTCCCTGCCCAAGGACCCCCCGCCGAGGAAGCCCACCCCCGCCACCGTGTGGCAGGCCTGGCAGGGGGCCCCGCCATTCTGCAAGGCCTTCTGACCTAGGTACAGGGCCCGGCCTAAGGCAGGATCCCCTTGGACCTGAGGCGCGGGCGCTGGAGCCTCAGCTTGGGCACCGGATAAACCCTTTAGATACTGGGCGATGGCCCGGGCCTGGGCCTCGGAGACCTGGGGCATGGGGGGCATGACCCCGCTATAGCTCACCCCCCCTACCTCCAGGGGACCAGAAATCCCCTCCCGCACCGCCTTCACCACGTAGGCCTCCTCCTGTACCCGTGGGTTCCCCGCTAAAGGGGGAATGGCCCCGGGGATGCCCTGCGCCTCAGGCCCATGGCAAGCGGCGCAGTACTGGCCGTAAAGGGCCTTCCCATCTTGGGCCAGGGCCACGGATAGGGCCAGGAGCAAGGCCAGGGGAAAGAACCTTTTGCCCTTCATCCTCACCTCCGGTTTTCAGTCTGGAGGGAGGACCTGGCGCCCACTGGCACTTCCCGGGACATTCGTCCTAAAAGAAACCCCGTATCCTGAAAAGGGATGAAGCCCTTAGCCCGGTTGCGGCTGGACCCTAAAGGGGTGGCCACGGTCCTCGAGGCCGACCCCTCCCTAGGCCTGGAGGGAAGCGGCCTCCCCTGCGCCCTCTTGGTCCAGGGACAGGATCCCTTCGGCCGCCCTCTTTGTCCCCGCTGCCCGGTGCAGCGGGAGCTTAGGCGGGGCGCCTACCGGGCCAGTACCCCCTTGTTGGTCAAGGGCCGACGCCTCCGTTGCCAGGGATACCGGGAAGCAGGGGGCTTTTTGGTGGAGCTTTACCCCGAACGGGCCGAACCCCCGGACCTCCTCCTGGAGCTTTCCCGCTTAACCCAACACCTCCTGCGGAGCCCCGAGGGGTTTCCCCAAGCCCTCGAGGACTTCCTCCGTACCCTACGCCAAGCCTTGGGTATGGAGGCGGCCGAACTTTTCTTGATAGACCCCGAGGGACACCACGTGATCCTCACCGCCTACGAGGGCCTCCACCGCGAGGCCTTTCTGGAGAGGCCTTGGTTTCAACTGGGAGAAGGCTACCCTGGCATCGTGGCCCTTAAGCAGGAGCCGCTTTTCACCCATTCCCTTAGCGAAGACCCCCGGTACCTGCGGCAAAAGGTAAAGCAACTCGGCTACCAAACCTACATCTGCTACCCCTTAGAGCTCCCCCAAGGCCTTATCGGGGTCCTGAATCTGGCCTCCCGCAACGCCGAGCTGGACCACCAGGAACCCTTGGAAACCCTCTCCCGCATCGGTCCCCTCTTCGCCAGCACCCTTTACACCCTCCTCACCCGGTTGGGAGAGGTGGGTTTGCAGGCCCTCCATCAGCACCTCTACCGGGGTGAGATTTCCGAGGCGCGCCTTACCCTGCTAAAAGAGCTTCAACGCCTGAGCCAAGCCACCGGGGTCCGCTTGGTGGCCCGAGGGGGAGAAAGGTGGGAACGGGGCCTTGTTCCCCAATGTGAGATGCGAAACTGCCCGGCTTGGCAGGGAGCGGTGGTGGGTTATAAGAACGGGCTCCCCGCGTGCCCAGAGGCCCAGGGGCGCCCCAGGACTTGCTTGCCCCTTTGGGCCCGGGGGGAGGTGGTGGCCATGGTTACCTTGTTCCACGCCCGTCCCCCTAAGCCCGCCACCCGCCCGGCGGCCCCGACCCTTTGGTTCACCCGTCTAGCCATCCCCTTCCTTTTCCCTTCAGGGCAGCCAGACACCCCGTCCCCGGAGCTGGAAATCTACGCCTTGGGCCAGTTCCGCCTCCGGTACCACGGTAAGGAGCTGAGCTCTAGGGACTTTGGGCGGAGCGGGGCTTTCCAGCTTTTCAAGTACCTCCTGGCCAACAAGGACCGGGCACTTTACATAGAGGACATCTGCGAAATCTTCTGGCCTGACCTGTCGCCAGACCGGGCACGGCAGGAGCTCTACACCCAGGTTTACCACATCCGCAAAACCCTTCCGGGCATTGTGGAGCGCGAAGGAGAGTACTACCGGCTCAAGCTTCCCGAAAACCGCTTCTTGGACTTTGAGCGCTTTGAGGAACTGATGCGCAAGGCCGACCTGGAGGACGGCCTTTCTGCCTTCAAAACGCTCCGGCAAGCCCTGGAGCTGTACAAGGGTCCCCTGTATGGCGACGATCCCTATGGGGAATGGGTGGAGGGGGAACGGAACTACCTTCAAGACCGGGCCCTCTCTGGTTTCCTCCGTCTGGGTGAGTTGGCCGAGGCTTTGGGCTACCTGGAGGTGGCCAAAGAGGCCTACGCCAGGGCCCTAAGACTGGAGCCCTATCTGGAAGAGGCACAGCGGCGCTTGGCCACATTAAAGGGGTAAGGGATGGACCTTAAGCAGGTTCCCCTGTTCCGCGATCTGGCCCTTGAGGACCTTAGGGCCTTGGAACAGGAAACCCGAGCTAGGCGGCTAAAGCGGGGGGAGGTGCTTTTCCTCGAGGGGGAGCCCGTGCAGTCCCTCTTCGTGGTGGAAAAGGGCCTCATCAAGGTGTACAAGCTGGACCCAGAGGGACGCAAGCAGGTGGTGTTGCACCTGGAGGGACCGGGGCGGGTCCTGGCCGAGGTGGCCCTATTCCTAGACCGGCCCACCTACCCCGCCAGTGCCGAGGCCCTGGAGGAAAGCCAGGTGCTGGCCATCCCCAAGGAACGCTTTTTCCAGTTGGTGGAGGCACGCCCTCCCTTGGCCCGGGCCTTAATCCGCTACCTGGCCCGCCGCCAGGGCCAGCTTCTCCATCTTTTAGACCGCTTGGTCTTCCACGAGGTGCGGGAAAGGCTTTGCGAGTACCTGCTGGAGCGTTTTCATCAAGAGGGGCAAGGCTTTCCCTTACCCACTAATCCCGAGTTAGCTGCCCTTCTGGGCACCATCCCCGAAGCCATCTCCCGCAACTTAGGCCAACTCTATCGCCAGGGGCTGATCCGGCTCAAGGGACGGACCGTGGAAATCCCCGATCCCCAAGCCTTAGCTGGCCAAATCCACTGAGGGCCTTTCCGCAAGTCCTCTAAGCTCCTGGCCCTTCCCGGTCAAGGCAACTCCCGTTCACCTTTCCCACGAAACCCTACCCTTCCTCCAACACGTGCACGTTGGGCAGGGTCTGGGCCCACTCGCGGTTTTTCTCTATGTAAACCCTCCACTGCTCGGGAACGTCCTCCTCAGGGTAGATGGCGTTCACCGGGCAAGCGGGTACGCAGGCCCCGCAGTCAATGCACTCGTCCGGGTGGATGTAAAGCTGCTCCCCGGCATCGTAGATGCATTCCACCGGGCAAACCTCCTGGCAGGACCGGTCCTTAACGCCTATGCAAGGCTCGCAGATCACGTGGGGCATAAACACCTCCAAGCCCCAGCCTGCCCCCTCGCCTACCCCCCGTCCATGACCCGGATCAAGGGTAGACCCGGCAGTGCAGCCTCCATCTGAGCCGCCAAGGACCGCTCAAGAGGGTAAGCCCCTTGCTCGGCATCACACTCCCAAGCTCGAGGAAGGAGGAAAATCTGGGTATGGTCTCTCTGAGAAAACCCTTACCTCCCTATGCCCTCCTCACCCCAGGGGGGCAGAGGATATACTTGCCGGACCTCAAGGGAAAGATCCTGGTTCTGCTGCGCGACCTAGGCCTAGCCTGGGCCTTGACCACACGCCAAGAGGAGCTTTCCGCCCTCGAGGCCCAAGCCTTCCTCCTTTCCCAAGAGGCTCGGGAAAGCCCCTTGCCCCTCCTTCTAGACGGGGAAGGAAACCTGATCCAGGCCATCCCAGAACAGGGCGCCTTGATCGCCGACCCCTTCCTGGAGGTCTACCACCTGGGCCCGGTGCAGGATGCGAAGGAACTCCTAGATTGGGTGCGCTTCGTGGGAGCCCAGTGCCCAGAATGTGTCCTGCCGGAGGCGGAATGGCTCTAAAGGTCAAGCGCGTATACGAACCGCCCTCCCCGGAGGACGGGGTGCGGGTGTTGGTGGACCGCCTCTGGCCCCGGGGCTTAGGGAGGAAAAGGCCCGGGTGGACTGGTGGGCCAAGGAACTTGCGCCCTCCCACGCCCTACGCCACTTCTTCGGCCACGATCCTCAAAGGTACAAGGAGTTCCTCCAGCGCTACCGAGAGGAGCTAAAGGGCAACCCCGCCTTGGAGCGCCTTAAGGCCCTAAGCCGGGAAAAGACCGTAACCCTCCTCTTTGGCGCCAAGGAAGAACGCTACAACAACGCAAGGGCTCTGCTGGAAATCCTGAGCCAGGAACCTTGAGCCCTTCCCGCCCCTTGACGGGGATAGGATCTCGGTGTATTATTTAGGAGTCCTAAGGAGGTAGCTATGGAGATCCCCGGTTACCGCTACGGCGACCCTGCCCTCGCCCCTTCTCCCTTGAACCTCGAGGAGCTAGACCGGCTCAAAGCCGCCCTAATGTGGAACCCAGGGGACGAGGAAGCACTAAAACAAGCGGGCAAAGTCCTAGAGGACCAGGTGGAGGAGATCCTGGACCTCTGGTACGGTTTTGTGGGCAGCCACCCCCATCTCCTGCATTACTTCACCGGTCCCGATGGTAAGCCCATTCCTGAGTACCTGGAAAGGGTGCGAAAACGCTTCGGCCAGTGGATCCTGGACACCTGCTTCCGTCCCCATGACGAGGACTGGCTCCGCTACCAGGAGGAGATCGGGCTTCGCCACCACCGCACCAAGAAGAACCAGACGGATAAGGTGGACTCCGCGCCCCAGGTACCCTTACGCTATCTCATCGCCTTCATCTATCCCATCACCGCCACCCTAAAACCCTTTTTGGCCAAGAAGGGCCACCCGCAGGAGGAAGTGGAGAGAATGTACCAGGCCTGGTTCAAGGCCGTGGTCCTCCAAGTGGCCCTCTGGAGCCACCCCTACTCCAGGGAAGGGGACTTTTGAAGGGAGGTAGGATATGCGGACGAAGATACCGGTTCTCCTCGGCCTTGTGGCTTTGGGTCTATGGGTCCTAGCCCAGTACCAGTACGGTGGGAGCCGGGCTCAGCCTGCCCTTCCCTACCCGGAGGGCTTCCGCCTCTGGACCCACGTGAAGAGCATGGAGCTCAAGCCTGGCCATCCCCTTTACGAAAGCTTCGGCGGCCTGCACCACGTCTATGTGAACCAGGTTGGACTAAAGACATATCTGGACGGCAAAAAGAATCCTTTTCCCAAGGGCACGGTCATCGTCTTTGACCTCCTCGAGGCCAAGGAGGAAGGTAACGCCCTCCAGGAAGGCCCTAGGAAGCTTATCGGGGTGATGGTCAAGGACCCAGAGCAATACGGTGCCACGGGAGGCTGGGGGTACTACGCCTTCGGGCCTGATAAAAAGCCCCTTAACATCGACCCCGCCTCCTGCCACAACTGCCACCAGGGAGCGGCCAACACCGACTACGTGTTTAGCGCCTTCCGACCCTAAGATGAAAGGGTGGAGGCTTCGCAAGAGGAACGCCGCCAGGAAAAGCTTCTCGCCCTTTTAGAGCGCCTGGCCCAGGTGGAGCGGGCCCTCCTCACGCGGGAGGCCTTCCACCTAGGCCTTACGGCTTTGCAAGCCCAGCTTCTCCTGCACCTTTCCCAGAGGCCTTATGGGGTGGTGGCCCTAGCCGAACTCCTGGCCCTCACCCCAGCCACGGTGAGCGAGGCCCTCACCAGCTTGGAGCGCAAGGGCCTTCTGTCCCGGGCCAAGGACGAGCAGGATGGTCGACGCTGGGTCTTAAAGCCCACGGTGGAAGGGGTTAAGCTGGCCCAGGCTCTAAAAACCTATGCCGCCCCCTTCCGCCAGGCCCTGGCCCAAATACCCCATCAAGAGGAGGTCCTTTCCGGGCTCATGGAGCTCCTAGCAAAGCTGGTGCGCCAAGGAACGGTGCCCGAAACCGGCCTCTGCCTCACCTGCCGTCACCTCAGGCGGGAAGACGGGCTCTTTTGCTCCCTCCTTGGCCTGGCCCTCACGCCTTGGGACCTCCGCCTTGCCTGCCCAGACCACGCACCGGCCTAACCCCTTATCCCGCCGCAGGAACCTTCCCCACCCGTTCCAACCAAGCCGGGGGCACGTAGACGCACCGGGGCTCGCTGGCCAAATAGTCCCCGGTTTCCGCATAGGCCCTGGCCCGGCTTCCCCCGCACACATAGCGGTACTCACAAACCCCGCACTTCCCCTTCAGCAGGTCCTTGTTGCGGAGTTCCTGGAAAAGAGGGCTTTCCCGGTAAATGGCCAGAAGGGATTTCTCCCGGATGTTCCCAGCGTATACGGGAAAGAACCCCGAGGGAGCCACGTCCCCGGTGGCCGATACAAAAACGAAACCATTGCCGTCCGTAACCCCCAGGCGGGAGTGCTCCATGCCGTCTTGGAAGTACTCCCGGTAGAGGCTCTCCCCCGCTGCCAAGGCCCGGTCCTGGCCTCCTTCTTCCTTACGCCTTTGCAACACCACGCGGCGGAAGTGATGGGCCTCGGTGGTCTTCACATGGAAAGGATAGGTCTGAGAAATCCCGTAAAGCCAGTGGAGCACCTCCTCAAACTCCCGGGCGGAGAGCTGCTTCAAAAGAACCCCGCGTCCCACGGGGATCAGGAAGAAAAGGCTCCAAAGAACCACGCCTTTTTCCGCCAGGAGATCGGGAAGGGCCTTTATCTCTAGCCAGTTCTCCCGGGTGACGGTGGTGTTCACCTGTGTGGGAAGCCCCGCCTCCTTCGCCCAGTCCAAGGCCGCCAGGGTCCGGACAAAGGTGCCTTGCTCCCCCCGAAAGGCATCGTGGCTTTCCGGAGTAGCCCCGTCCAGGGAAAGGGCGAGCCGGGTCACCCCAGCCTCCTTGAGCACGAATACCCGCTCGCGGGTAAGGAAGGGGGTAGCCGCCGGGGTGAGTCCCACCTTAAGCCCCAGCCCCTTCGCCTTTTGGATAAGGAGCGTCAGGTCGGGGCGAGCCAAGGGATCCCCCCCAGTAAGGAGGAGGAGGGGCTTGGGGCGGTAGGTGGCGACTTCCTCTATGAGCCTTAAGCCCTCTTCCGTGGAAAGCTCCCCGGGCAGGGGGTAGGGCATGGCCGAGGCCCGGCAGTGGCGGCAGGCGAGAAGGCAGGCGTTGGTCACCTCCCAGGCCACCAGATAGGGGTACAGGGCAAACTCGGGGCGTTCCATGAACTTAGCGTATCTGGCCGATCGGGTTTCAGGCCATGACCGGGGTCAAGGGAAACCAGCCGGGGTGGGTTGCCGCCCTCAAACGGCGAAAAACCAGGGGGAAGGACCAGCCTTCCCCCTCCCTAGCAAAAAGGGTCAGTAGATATCGTAAGCGGTATTGTACACGTTGAACTTGCCCGTGGGAGTACGCACCCAGTCCCCGGTGATACGGGCCTTCTCTTTAAGCGTCAAGGCGTCGTAGACCACGATGAAGGTAGGCGTGTCCTTGGAGCCCCAGGCGGAAACCCAGATCTCCGTCCCACCCTTGTTGAACTCCGGGTGTACCATGCGGGCCTTAAGCTCCTGGGCCCCTGGCACCTCCCAGCACTTGGCCACCTCCAGCTTGCGCTTATCTATGGCGCATAGGCTAGCCGCAGCCTGGGGGCTTGGGCTCATGGGGAAGTCCAC
>NZ_CALLUR010000070.1:0-4354 GCF_938010445.1 uncultured Thermus sp. | reverse complement strand
ATGCCAGAGAGTGGCTGAGGTCTTTGTTCGCCTGCGACGTGGAAGATGGCCCCTTTCCAAAGGCCTTTTGGTGGAGGCCCTTCTGCCCTTGGGGGTGCCCCTGGAGGCCGCCCAGGCCGTGGCCCATACCGTGGAGGAGCGTTTGAAGGCGGAAGGGCATTCGGCCGTGGCCCCGAGGGTCCTGCGCAAGGTCTTCCTGGAGGAGGTGGCCCGGGCCCTGGGGGCGGAGGTGGCGGGGAGGCTTTCCAGGCAGACCCTTCCCTTTGAGGAAATCCTGGTTCTGCAGGGGAAGAGGCGCCGTCCCTTCTCCAAGGGGCTTTTGGCCAGGAGCCTCGAGGAGGCGGGCTTTTCCTTGAAGGAGGCCCACGAGCTGGCCAAGGAGGTGGAAAGGCACCTTAGGCAGGAAGGGGTCAAGCAGATCTCCGCCCGCCGCCTGGAGGAGGTGGTGGCCCAAGTGGTGGGCCGGGCCCTGGGCAAAGGGGCCCGCAGGCGCTACCTCCAGCGCCAGGCCTTTGCCGGAGAGCTTTTCGTGGAGGAGGAAAGCGGTGAGCCCCGGATGCCCTTTTCCAAGGGCATTCTGGCGCAATCCCTGATGGGCATCGGGTTTTCCCCGGAACGGGCGTACCGGCTGGCCCGGGAGATGGAAAAGGCCCTGCGCCTGGAGGGGCGCAGGGTGATCCGGCGGAATGAGCTTCGGGAAAGGGTGTACCAGGCCCTTCTCAAGGAGGCGGGGGAGGAGGTGGCCAGGCGGTACCTGCTCCTTAGGAGCCTGAGGCGGAGCGCCCGCCCGGTGCACATCCTCATCGGTGGGGTCACCGGGGTGGGGAAGAGCGTCTTGGCCTCGGCCTTGGCCTACCGCCTGGGCATCACCCACATCGTTCCCTCGGATGCCGTGCGGGAGGTGTTTCGGGCCTCCCTTTCCCAGGACCTCCTTCCCACCCTGCACCGTTCCACCTTTGAGGCCTGGAAGGCCCTTTTGCCCGACCTGAGCGGGGAGGAAAGCCACGAGGAGCGGGTGATGCGGGGCTTTCTGGACCAGGTGGCCCGGGTGGCGGTGGGCCTTAGGGCCATCCAGGAACGGAGCGCCCTCGAGGGGACCTCCATCGTGCTGGAAGGGGTGCACGTGGTCCCCCGCTACCTGGACCATCCCTACCGGGACAGGGTGCTCACGGTTCCCATGCTGGTGGTGCTTCAGGACGAAAAGCTCCACCAGGATCGCTTTCTCCTTAGGGACCGGGAAACGGCCCATGCCCGGCCTCGGGAGAGGTACCTCACCCATTTCCCCGAGATCCGGCTTATCCAGGATCACCTCCTCCGTTGGGCCCAGGAGGAGGGGGTTCCCGTGATCCCGGGCGAGGACCTGGACGAGGCGGTGGAGAAGGCCCTAGAGGTCCTGGTGGCCTATCTGGAGGCCCATGGTTCCCGGGAGGTGGCCCGTGCTTGAGGTCCTGGGGTTTGTGCTCCTCCTCTTTCTGGCCTTCCGCTGGCGGGGCCGTCTGCCCCTTTGGGCCTTGGGGATCTGGCTCAATCTGGTCTGGTTTGTGTACCAAAACGAGCTGGGCTCGGGGTGGCTGGCCTATCTGCGAGGGCTTGGGGCAGGGGTTTTTCTGGCGGCGGGTTATGGGCAGCCGGGCTTGGCCTGGGCCCTCACCCCTTGGCCCCTGCTCCTCTACCTTCGCCTGGACGTGCGGGAGCTGACCTTTTACCTTCCCGCCTTGGGGGAGGGGATGGTCCTGGGGGCCCTCCTCTATCTGGCGGGTTTCCGCAGGCGGTAGACCAGGTAGGGAAGCCCCATCCCCAGCGCCCCACCCAGGAGGAAGGGAAGGGGGTGGCCGAAGAGGAGCTGAAGGAGAAAAAGAACCCCGTATAGGCCCAGGAAGAAGGGAACAGGGAAGGGTTTTTCCCCATAGGCCACCCCCATGGTGCCCACGAAGAGGCCCACCGCCAAGGCCATTCCTTCCTGGTGGGGGCGGAGGAAAAGGAAGTAGGCATAGGCAGCTACCCCTAGAAGGGCCAGGCTTTGGGAAAGGCGGCTGGGATTCATCACCTATGCACAAAGCGCTTTACCAGGAGTTGGGAAAGCACCAGGGCCACCCCACCCCAGGCCACCTGGGGCTCCTGGCCTAAGAAACCCATGGCGGCCGAGAACATGCCCGCTACCAGGAAGAAGGGAACGTACTTGGGGTTCACGGTAAGGCCCAGGACGAAGGCCACGATAAACCCGGCTATTCCCGGGGGCAAGGTGGCCCCCAGGGCCAGGAAGAGGAGCATGAGGGCGATGGTGATGGCCCCTGCCAGGTAGTAGGCTCCGGGGAAAGGTTCTTTGGGCTTCCTACGGGCGTCTTTGGCCTCGGGCATGGCCCAAGCTTATCACAAGAGTCCGGCGGCTTGGGCCACGGCCTCGAGGGTGGCGGGCACCGGCGGAAGAAGCCCCGCCACCTTCTCCGCCGTGGCCGGGTCCTTGAGGCCATGGCCGGTAAGGGTGAGGACCACGGTGCTGCCCGGTTCCAGACGCCCTTCCTTTAGGAGCTTCCACACCCCGGCCATGGCTGCCGCCGAGGCGGGTTCAGAGAAGATCCCCTCCGCCTCCGCCAGGTAGCGGTAGGCGGCGAGGATCTCCTCGTCCGTCACCGCTTCCATCAGCCCCCCCGACTCCTCCTTGGCCCGGATGGCCCCCTGCCAGCTGGCGGGGTTGCCGATGCGGATGGCGGTGGCCAGGGTCTCTGGCTTCTCTATGGGATGGCCCAGGACCAAGGGAGCAGCCCCCGCCGCCTGGAAGCCCAGCATCCGGGGAAGGCGGCTGGCCTTGCCCAGGGCGTGGTATTCCCTATACCCCATCCAGTGGGCGGTGATGTTGCCGGCGTTGCCCACGGGAAGGGCGTGGTAATGGGGGGCATCCCCCAGGTCGTCCACCACCTCAAAGGCCAGGGTCTTCTGGCCCTCGAGGCGGTAGGGGTTCAAGGAGTTCACCAGGGCCACAGGGTAGGCCTCGGTGAGGGCCTTGGTGAGGGCCAAGGCCTGGTCAAAGTTGCCCTCAATCTGGATGATCCGGGCTCCGTGCACCAGGCTTTGGGCCACCTTCCCCAGGGCCACGTACCCCGCGGGCAGGACCACGATGGCCTTGATCCCGGCCCGGGCGGCGTAGGCGGCGGCGCTGGCCGCGGTGTTTCCCGTGCTGGCGGCGGCCACCGCCTTGGCCCCTTCCTCCACCGCCTTGGACACCGCCAGGGTAATGCCCCGGTCCTTGAAGCTTCCCGTGGGGTTCAGGCCCTCAAACTTGGCGTAGAGGTGGACGCCCTGTCTTCGGGCTTCTTCCGGCCCTTTCAAGGGAATCAGGGGCGTGGAACCCTCCAGGAGGGAGATCACCGGGGTGTTTATGGAGACGGGCAGGTAAGCCCGGTACCGCTCTATAAGGGGAAGCCGCATGGGGATATGTTTTCCCCTCAGGGGTCCAGGCGTCAAGGGATAGGCCTTTTGGGGTGTATCCTGGGTACCCCTGAAGCTGGCCTGGAGAAGGGCTAGGCCGGGATCCCCGCCACGGCGAGGTGGCATCAGGGGTGCTAGAGGAAGAGCTCCTGGGCGTCCAAGGTGAAGCCGGGTAGCTCGGGGTCTAGGGGAATCCTTTGCGGGTCCGAATACTCCTCCGCGCCTCCTTGGCGGTGGACCTCCACCCGGTGGGTGTAAGGGTCCAGGAGGACCACCACACGGGTGCCGTTGGCCAAATAGGCCCGGGCCTTTTGCCGGAGTTCCTCCAGGGTCTGGCTTCGGGAGCGGATTTCCAAGGCCACATCTGGGGCTAAGGGGGGGAAGGCCTCCCGTTCCTCTGGGGAGAGGCCTAGCCAGCGATCCCGGAATAGGAAGGCGGCGTCGGGGGAGAGGAGGGAGCCATCGGGGAGCTTGAAGCCGGTGGCCGAGCTGAACACAAGGCCTAGACCCCTCTGCTGGTTCCAGCGGTAAAGCTGGCCTAGGAGGAGGGCTTCCAGGTAGCCGCTTTCTCCCCCTCTCGGCGACACCATAAGCTTCCCGTCTTTCCACCGCTCCAGCTGCCAGCCGGGATTCTTGGCCGAAAGCTGGCGGAGTTCCTCATCGCTCACGGGGCGGAGGAGGTCCAGGAAGGGCACGGCCTCATTCTACCTCGGGCAAAGGGCTTCCCTCCGCCAAGGGAGGGGTGGGGGCAGGGGCGGGCAGGTGGCCCAGGTGCCCGGACAGGAAGCGGAAAAGATCGCCAAGGAGGCCGCTGGCCGTGGCCCCTCCGCCGGCCCCGGGGCCGGTGACGTAGACCTCCCCCAGGGGATGGGCGCGCACCCAGAGGATGTTGCCCTGGGCCCGGGCCAAGGGGTGGTCCTGGGGCAGG
>NZ_CALLUR010000069.1:0-4510 GCF_938010445.1 uncultured Thermus sp. | reverse complement strand
AAGGCCTTGGTGACCGTGGGCCTGTAGGGAACCGGGCCACGCCCCGGGGGCTTTGTGCCCTCGGGTTTTTTCTTCCCCTTCTTCCGGGCTATGATAGGGATTAGATGAAGGACGCCTTGCGCCTGGAACTTCCCGTACTTCCCCTTCGGAACACGGTTATCCTCCCCCACACCACCACCGCGGTGGATGTGGGCCGCCCCAAGAGCAAAAGGGCGGTGGAGGAAGCCCTGAACGCCGACCGCTACATCTTCCTGGTCACCCAGAAGGACCCCGAGGTGGACGATCCCACCCCTGAGGACCTCTTCGGGGTGGGCACCCTGGCGGTGGTCAAGCAGGCCATGCGCCTCCCCGACGGCACCCTGCAGGTGATGGTGGAGGCCAGGAACCGGGCAAAGCTTCTCTCCTACGTGGCCGCTCCCTACCTCAGGGCCATCGGGGAGGTGCTGCCCGAGCCCCCTCTCCAGGATGCCAGCCTGGCCCGGGTCCTGGTGAACGAGGTGCAGGAGGCCTTTGAGCGCTATCTGCAAAACCACAAGACCCTGCGTCTGGACCGCTACCAGCAGGAGGCCATCAAAAGTACCCTGGACCCCGCCATCCTGGCGGATCTGGTGGCCCACCACGCCACTTGGGACCTTCCCGACAAGCAGGCCATCCTGGAAACCCCGGAGGTGGAGGAGAGGCTTAAGAAGGTCCTGGCCCTCCTCCTACGGGACCTGGAGCGCTTTGAACTGGACAAGAAGATCGCCGCCCGGGTCAAGGAACAGATGGACCAAAACCAAAGGGAATACTACCTCCGGGAGCAGATGAAGGCCATCCAGAAGGAGCTTGGGGGTGGGGAGGACTTCCTGAGCGAGATAGAGGAGCTCCGGGAGCGCATAGAGAAGAAGGGCATGCCGGAGGCCGTCAAGGAGAAGGCCCTAAAGGAGCTTAAGCGCCTGGAGCGCATGCAACCCGGCTCCCCCGAGGCCACGGTGAGCCGCACCTATCTGGACTGGCTCCTGGAGGTGCCCTGGACCGAGGCCGACCCCGAGGTCCTGGACATCGCCATCACCAAGCGGGTCCTGGACGAGGACCATTACGGCCTCAAGGACGTGAAGGAGCGGATCCTGGAGTACCTGGCGGTGCGCCAGCTCACGCAAGGGAAAGAGGTGAAGGGGCATGCCCCCATCCTCTGTTTCGTGGGCCCCCCGGGGGTGGGCAAGACCTCCTTGGGCAAGAGCATCGCCCGCAGCATGAACCGCCGGTTCCACCGCATCTCCTTGGGTGGCGTGCGGGACGAGGCGGAGATCCGGGGCCACCGGCGCACCTACATCGGAGCCCTTCCCGGGAAGATCATCCAGGGCATGAAGCAGGTGGGGGTGGTCAACCCCGTCTTCCTCCTGGACGAGATAGACAAGCTCTCCTCCGACTGGCGGGGGGACCCGGCCTCGGCCCTTCTGGAGGTCCTAGACCCCGAGCAAAACCACACCTTCACCGACCACTACCTGGATGTCCCCTACGACCTTTCCAAGGTCTTCTTCATCACCACCGCCAACACCCTGGCCACCATCCCTAAGCCCCTTCTGGACCGGATGGAGGTCATTGAGATCCCCGGCTATACCCTGCCGGAAAAGCGGGCCATCGCCCGCCACTTCCGCTGGCCCTTCCAGGTGAAGGAGGCGGGCCTCGAGGGCAAGCTGGAGATCACCGACCGGGCCCTGGACCGCATCGTGCAGGAGTACACCCGGGAGGCTGGGGTCAGAAACCTGGACCGGGAGCTTTCCAAGGTGGCCCGCAAGGCCGCCAAGGACTACCTGGAAAGCCCGTGGGAAGGGGTGCGGCTGGTGGAGGAAAAGGACCTCGAGGCCTACCTGGGCGTGCCCAAATACCGTCCGGACCGGGCGGAGAAGGCCCCCCAGGTGGGGGTGGCCCAAGGCCTGGCCTGGACGCCCTATGGCGGCGCCCTCCTCACCATTGAGGCCCTGGCCGTGCCCGGGACCGGCAAGGTGAACCTCACCGGCAACCTGGGGGAGGTGATGAAGGAGTCGGCCCACGCCGCCCTCACCTACCTCCGGGCCCACCGGGAGGAGTGGGGGCTACCCGAGGGGTTCCATAAGGAATACGACCTCCACATCCACGTCCCCGAGGGCGCCACCCCTAAGGATGGTCCCTCCGCGGGGATCACCATGGCCACCGCCTTGGCCAGCGCCCTCACAGGCCGGCCCGTGCGCATGGATATGGCCATGACCGGGGAGATCACCCTAAGGGGCAAGGTGTTGGCCATTGGCGGCGTAAAGGAAAAGCTGCTGGCCGCCCACCAAGCCGGCATCTTTCGGGTGATCCTGCCCAAGGAGAACGAACCCGAGCTGAAGGAGGTCCCCGAGGAGGTCCTCAAGGACCTGGAGATCACCTTCGTGGAGGAAGTGGGGGAGGTCTTGCGCCTCCTCCTTCTGCCCCCTTCCCCACCCCCAACCGCCCCCGCCGAGAGGCCCCAGCCAGGAGCGGGAGCCTAGACCTCCACCACCTGGCCCAAAGGGGTCAAGACCCGGGCCGAGCCGGGGGCTGGGCGGTGGGCTTGTAGCTGGAGCTCGGCCAGACCCCGGGTCCCAAGGCCTAAGCGGTAGACCCCTGGGGGCAGGAGGAAGGCGTAGTCCAAAGGGTCCTCCGGAAGCACGGTCCCCCAAAAGAGACCCGCCTTTATTGGGGTGGGTAGGAAGTAAATCCCCCTCTCCTCCCCCATTAGGCGCAAGGGAAACGCCTGGGAATCCGATCCCAGCCCTAAGGGAAGCTCTTGGTAGACCCGACCGGTTAGCCTGAGCACCGCCCGTTCCTCCAGCACTAGGGGAACCTCCGTGGGCTCTCCGCCCAGGGAAACCAACTGGACCACCTCCGGGAGATCCAAAAGGAGGCGGGGGCCAAAGCCAAGGAGAACACTGGGGGGAGGGAACTCCGACCAGGGAAACTGGGAATCCACCACCACCCTCCGCCATTCCCTCAGATTCTTTACTAGGCCAGGCTCCCGTAGGGGTTCGGAAGCCCTGTTCCGATGGTAGAGCTCGGCCACCACGTCGCCAAGCTCGTGGAAGATCCCGGCCATCTGCCGGTGAATGCGTAGCCTCTTCCCCAGGGAAAGCTGGGCCTCCAAGTACCGGCGGAACTGGGGTTCGGCAAAACGATACCGGCCTCCGGAAAGGGTAAGCCACCCCTGGTACTCCAGCTCATCCAGAAACCCAGCCAATCCAAGCCCTTCCGCCAAAGCTGCGGGAAAAGCCCCGGGGTGTAAGGAAAGAGCCTCCAAGGCCCTTCGCCCTTCCCGGGACAGGTAACGGGCCTCGAGGACCACCATGGCCCGTATCCTCTGGGGAAGGGCCTCGGGGTCACCCAAGGCCAAAAGCTCCTTCATGACCTCCAGCCGGCCCCCGCTAGCCAGGTAGAACCGAGCCGCCCGGTGAAAGGGTTCGGACCGCAAAAGCGCGGCCCTGGCTTCAGCAAAACCCAGGCGGGGAACCTGAACCACCCAGGTCATCTCGGCGGGAAACCGCGCCCTGAGGGCCAAAAGGAAGGAAGGATCCTCTCCGAAAAGGCTTCTGGCCACCACCAACACCTGCCCCGGGACCGGCTTCAGGCGGAAGGCCTCCTCCTTGGGGGGCAGGGGATCCGAAAGGTAGTAAACCCCCGGCCCCTGGCCCAGCCCCTCGCGGAAGGGTAGGCGCAACCTTTCCGCCAGGGAGCGGGCCAAGGTGCCCCGCCCGGAACCCGGTGGGCCAATCAGGACCACCAAAGCGGGCGGACGCACCTCCTTAAGCCGTTCGGGCAGGGGCAGGCTCTCCTTAGGCACCCCCACGCGGGCCCTGACCATCTGTACCCAGTCCCCAAGGGAAGGGGAGACGCTTTCCAGACCCTCCAAAATCTCCTCATCCCCAGGGGTTCGGTCCAGCTCCACCCCAGGGGGCAATGCCAGCACCTGGCCTCTGAAGGCATCGCTTCCCAAAAAAGCGCGCAGGTGGGAAAGTTCCGTGCGGAGGTTTTGCAAGGCCGCCCCATGCCCCCAAAGCAAATCGGCCAGCTTTTCCCTTCGGGTAGGGCCCTCGAGGGCCAGGTAGTAAAGGATGGCTAAGGCCTTCCGCCTGAGGGGCAAAGGCCCAAGGGGTCCTTCCGCCCGGGCAGGGCCATAGAGGGGCAATCGCACTCGCTGCATCCTTCCTCCGTTAAGCGCCTCGTTAAGCCACCGTTACATCCCTTCTCATCTTGCGCAAGCATTTTAACGCATCTCCTTCATTCCGGCGTCAGAAAAGCACATCCGCCCTTAACGCCCCCTTAACGCTCCCTTGTCTACCCTCCAAAGCGAAAGGAGGTGGGACGATGAGGCTTGGGCGCTGGCTGTGGCTTTTTCTGCCCCTCACCCTAGGGGCAGCGGGGCCCCAAGCCTCCTTGCGGGTAGAGGTACGTGTTCCCGAACGGGCAGCCCTGGTGTTGGAACCCCCGGCGGTAGGGGGAAGGGTAGCGGGAATGTTGTGGGCCAGCAGAGGCG
>NZ_CALLUR010000068.1:0-8393 GCF_938010445.1 uncultured Thermus sp. | reverse complement strand
TCCCCGGCCCTTACCTCCCTTCCCGCCTTCTGGGAAAGTATCTTTTCCGCCAAGGTCAAGCCCATGCCCGCCTCCCACATGTAGCGCTACGGAATCCGGATCCACCCTGACCCCCAGGAACCCGGGGCCGGGCAAGCCGAGGTGCCTTCGGCGGCCCTCCCCGAACCTGCAGCGGGATGGATGGCGAATGCCGCCTAAGCCCCAAGGGGTTCTGCGAAGGTTGCAGGGGCTGGATTGGGAGAAGGTGAGCGGCGAGGGAAGCCAGCGGGTTGCCATCCATTCCCAAGGCCGCTGCCCCGTGGTCCCCTTCCACCGACAAGATAAGGGCACCTTCCTGGCCTTCCTCGAGGACCGGGGCCCCACCGGGGAGGAGTCCTGCAAGCTCTAGCCTCATGCCGTGATCCACTCCCTCAGGATGCGGTCCAGCCCCTCGAGGGTCAGCTGGCCCTGGACTGCCCCTCCTATACTGGGGGTATGACCTACACCGCCCTCGTCTACGAGGACCCCGAAACCCCGGGCACCTGGATCGCCGAGTTTCCCGCCATTCCCGAGGCCCATTCCTTTGGCCGCAGCCCCGAGGAAGCCTTGGCCCATGCCAAGGAAGCCTTGGAGCTGGTGCTGGCCCACCTGAAGGAACTGGGCCGCCCCCTTCCCCAGGATGTCCGTACGGTGCAGGTGGGGGTAGATGCCGCCTAGGCCCGAGGAGGTGGCCCGGAAGCTCCAGCGCCTGGGGTTTGCGGAGCGCATGACCAAAGGGGGGCACCGGCTTTACGCTCATCCCGATGGCCGGATCGTGGTGATCCCCTTCCATAGCGGAGAGCTTCCCAAGGGCACCTTCAAAAAGATCCTGAAGCAAGCCGGCCTCACCGAGGAGGAGTTCCGCAAGCTCTAGCCTCATGCCGTGATCCACTCCCTCAGGATGCGGTCCAGCTCCTCGAGGGTCAGCTCCCCCCGGTCTGCCAGGGCCTTGATGTGCTGGGTGATGCGGGCCAGCTCCTCTTCCCCATAGTGCAGGCCCAGCTCCGCCGCCCGGGCCTTGATGGCGTGGCGGCCCGTGAGCTTGGAGGCGATGATGAGCTTACGCTTCACCCCAAAGACCTCTGGCGGATAGGGCTCGTAGGACTCCGGATTAAGGTAGATGGCCTTGAGGTGCATCCCCGCCTTGTGGCTGAAGGCCGTCTCCCCGGTGATGTAGTTGTTGAAGGGAATCTCCACCCCCACCATCCGGGCCACCATGCGGTCCAGCTCCGGCAGCATCTCCAGCTTGTACTTTCTGCGCACATAGTCGGGCTGCAGGGTGTACATGCGGGCCAAGAAACCCCCTAAAGGGGTGATCCCGTTCCGCTCCCCAATCCCCAGGATGGTGGTGTCCACGTGGGTGGCCCCCGCCTCTATGGCCTCAAAGGCGTTGGCGATGGCGCAGCCCGTGTCGTTGTGCCCGTGAAACTCTATGTCCACCTGGGGCCCCACCACCCGCCTCACCTCCCGCACCAGGGCAAAGACCTGCCTGGGGGTGGCGATGCCCACGGTGTCCGCCAAACCCACCCGGTCCACGTAGGGGGCAATGGCCTGGTAGATTTCCAGAAGGTCGTGCTCATCGGAACGGAAGGTGTCCTCGGCGGAGAAGCGCACCTCCACGTGGGGGGCCTTCTCCCGGATGAAGCCGATCACCTCCCTGGCCTCCTCAATGATGCGGGGTATGTCCCGCCCGTGGGCCGCCCTGAGGTACTTGCTGGTGCCAAAGAGGAGGTCTATGCCCTGCACGCCGGTTTCCACCGCCACCTGGGCCGCGTCCATCCGGGTTTGGATGTGGGTCACCACCTTGGCCTTAAGGCCTAAGGAAGCCAAAGTCTCCGCGTCCTTCCGGGACTGAGGGGAGGCCATGGGGGTGGTCACCTCAATGTACTCCACGCCGAACTCGTCCAGGGCCTTGGCGATCTCTATCTTGTCCTGGGTGGAAAAGTTGGCCCTTTCAAACTGCTCGCCTTCCCTTAAGGTGGAATCTATAATCTTCCATTCCCGCATGCGCCCCTCCCCAAAAAGAAAACCGGCCCGATTTCGGGCCGGGGGATAAGGAACCCTCTGGGGCTACCCTACCCCCCGGCGGCCGAGTTTTTTCTCACGGGCCAGCATCTTGCCTGTAAGGGTATACGAAAGCGGCCTTTTTGTCAACGGCCAAACCGTCTTTCACGGGCCTGGTAGCTACGCAGGGCCCTCAGGAAGTCTATTTTTCGGAACTCCGGCCACAGCACGTCGGCGAAGTAGAACTCCGAGTAGGCGGACTGCCAGAGGAGGAAACCCGAAAGCCTTATCTCCCCCGAGGTGCGGATGATGAAGTCGGGGTCAGGAAGACCCGCAGTGTAAAGATGGCGGGCGATCTCCTCAGGGGTGAGCCCTTCGGCAATCTCCTTGGGGGAAAGGCCCTTTTTATCGGCCTCGAGGAGAAGCCGCTTCACCGCATCCACGATTTCCTCCCGGCCCCCGTAGCCCAAGGCGATATTCAGCACCATGCCCTGGTGGGCCTGGGTCTGGGCCTCGAGGCGCTCCAGGGCCCTGAGCACCTCCGGGGAAAACCCCTCCCGCCGCCCGATGAAGCGCACCCTGACCTGGTGCTCCAGGATGCGGTGGTCCTCCGCCATCCTCTCCGCCTCCCGCACGAAAAGGCGCATGAGCTCCTCCACCTCCTCGGGGGGGCGCCTGAAGTTATCGGTGGAAAACACCCAGACCGTCACCGTCCGGATGCCCATCTCCAGGCACCACTCCAGGACCTCGTAGGCCTTTTGTACCCCAAACTCATGCCCCTTGACGGGGGCTAGGCCCAAGGCCCGGGCGTAGCGGCGGTTTCCATCCAGGATCAGGCCCAGGTGCTTGGGAACCGGGCCTCCTTTTACCTCCTGGAGGAGGCGCTTTTCGTAAAGCCAGTAGAGGGGCCGGGAGAGGGAGAGGAGGCGGCGGACCATACCCTTTCCACCCTAAGGCGGGAGGATGAGAAAGGGAAGGGCTAGCGGTATAGCTCCCGGGCGATGACGTGGCGCTGGATCTCCGAGGTGCCCTCGTAGATCTCCGTCACCTTGGCGTCGCGGTAGTAGCGCTCCACCCGGTAGTCCCGGTGGTAGCCGTACCCCCCCAGCACCTGCACCGCCTCCCGGGTCACCTCCACCGCCATGCCGCTGGCGAAGAGCTTGGCGGCGCTGGCCTCCAGGGTGAACCGCTCCCCGGAGTCCTTTTTCCTGGCGGCCTCCAGCACCAAGGCCCGGGCGGCCACGATCTTCACGTGCATGTCGGCGATCTTGAAGGCGATGGCCTGGTGCTCGCGCAGCTTCTTGCCGAACTGCTCCCTTTCGTCGGCATAGGCCTTGGCGATCTCAAAGGCCCCCCGGGCAATGCCCACCGCCTGGGCCGCCACCCCAATCCGGCCCGAATCCAAGCCCGCCAGGGCGTAGGCCAGGCCCCTCCCCTCCTCCCCCAGGAGGTTCTCCTCTGGCACGAAGACCTCCTCGAGGCGAACCTCGGCGGTGTGGGCGGCGTGGAGGCCCATCTTCGCCTCCGGGGGGCCAAAGGAAAGGCCTGGGGTGTCCTTCTCCACCAAAAAGGCGCTGATGCCCTTCTCGCTCCTGGCCATGACCACGTAAAGCTGGGCCTGGCCCGCGGAGGTGATCCAGCTTTTCAGTCCGTTCAGCACAAAGCCCCCAGGCACCCTCCTGGCCTCGGTGCGGATGCTGGCGGCATCGGAGCCCGCCTGGGGCTCGGTAAGGCAGAAGGCCCCGATCCACTCCCCCCGGGCCAGGGGGATGAGGTACTTTCGCTTTTGGGCCTCAGTGCCGAAGCGGAGGAGCATGTACTGGGGTAGCCCGCTGGTCACCGAGAGCACCACGGCCACGCTGGGGTCGGCGGCGGCAATCTCCTCCAAGGCCAGGGCCCAGGTCACGGAGTCCAACCCCACCCCTCCCCACTCCTCTGGGGTGGTCATGCCCAAGAAGCCCAGCTCCGCCAGGGCCTTTAGCTGGGGCCAGGGGTACTCCCCCGTGCGGTCGTACTCCGGGGCCAAGGGGTAAAGGACCTCCTTGGCCACCTGGCGCACGGTGTCCAGCACCAGTTTTTGTTCGGTGGTCAGGGTCATCTTCCCTATCGTAACACTGCATGTTGGCAAAAAAACGTCACACTAAGGGCAGAAGCCCCCCTTTAGCCCAGATGCTTAACCCTCCCCCCAACGGGGAGCCCGCTGGGCCTTCAAGCCCAGGTGGTCCAGGATGCGCTGGGTGACGAAACCCAGGAGGTCGGAGATCTCCTTGGGCCGGTGATAAAAGCCCGGGCTTGCTGGGAGGATGACCGCCCCCGCCTCCGCCGCCTGCACCATGGCCTTCAGGGTGGGAAGGGGCAAAGGAGCCTCCCGGGGCACCAGGATCAGGGGGCGCCGCTCCTTCAGGTGCACGTAGGCGGCTCGGGTGAGGAGGGTATCCGCCAGCCCCAGGGCGATTTTGGCCAGGGTGCTGGCCGAGCAGGGTACCACCACCATTCCCCGGGTGGGGAAGGAGCCCGAGGCAATGGGAGCACCCAGGTCGCCGTCCTTGTACACCCAGCGGGCCAAGGGGTAGAGGTCCTTCGGGCTTAGGCCCATCTCCTCCCACAAGACCCGCTTGGCTCCCTGGCTTAAGACCAGGTGCACCTCGGCGAGGCCCTGCAAGGCTTGCAATAGGTCCAGGGCATAGGGCATGCCGCTAGCCCCCGTTAACCCCACCACCACCCGGGGAAGGTCCGCCATGGTCCCATGCTACCCCTGAACCTTGGCCCCACTTGAGGCCCCAACACAAAACCCCGGACCCCAAGGGGTCCGGGGGGCACCCCGTGGGACGGGGGCTACTTCAGCTCCACCACCGCGCCCACGGCCTCCAGCTTCTTCTTGATCTCCTCGGCCTCGGCCTTGGGAATGCCCTCCTTGATGGGGCCCCCCTTCTCCGCCAGGTCCTTGGCCTCCTTGAGGCCAAGGCCGGTGATGGCGCGAAGCTCCTTGATGACCTCCAGTTTCTTGGCCCCGGCGTCCTTGAGGATCACGTCAAACTCGGTCTTCTCCTCCACGGGAGCCGCCGCCTGGGCCGCCGCAGGGGCCGCGGCCACCGCCACCGGCGCCGCCGCGGTCACACCCCAGGTCTCCTTGAGAACATCAATGAGCTGCTTGAGTTCCAAAACCGTAGCCTGAGAAAGCTCTTCCTTGATGCGTTCAATGTCCAAAGCCATCCTCCACCTCCTATGCCGCCTTCTTCTCCGCGTACGCTTCCAAGATGCCTACCAGCTCGCGGGCCACACCGCCCAGGACCCCCACCAGCTCCGCCATGGGCGCCTGCAACACGCCCACAAGCTCCGCCCTGAGCTCGTCCATGGTGGGAAGCTCCGCCAGGGCCACCACATCCTTGGCCAAAAGCACCTGGCCCTGCAAAAGCCCGCCCTTGGCCTCGGGAATGCCCTTGGGGTTCTTCTTGGCGAACTCCGAAAGGGCCTTGGCCGCCGCCACCGGGTCCTGGTAAAAGACCACGGCGCTGGGGCCCATTAGCCCATCCAGCTCGGGCAGGCCCAGCTCCCTAAGGGCGATGCGGATCAGGGTGTTCTTGGCCACGAAGAGCCTGGCCCCCTTCTCCTTCAGGGCCTGACGCAGGGCGTGGGTCTCCTTGGCGGAAAGCCCCTGGTAGTTCACCAGGAAGAAGGAGCCATGGGCCCGCTCAAGGTTTTCCTTGAGGGCAGCTAGAAGCTCAACGTTGCGCTTATTGGGCACGCCTTCCTCCCTTTGGGGCAGGGGAACCCCAGCCGACTTTTGCGGATTTCCGAGAAACGCTCCCCCTGCAAGCGCCTCGGCGGGATGTTTAAGGCCTCAAGCCCCCCGCTGTCTTTGGCCTGGGCGCCCTAGCGCCCGGGGTGCCATAGGCGAGTCTAAAGGGAAAAGGGCCTGGCGTCAAGCCAGGCCCCCCTTAACACTCCCTCAGGAATGGGGGTTGATGCGAAGGCTAGGCCCCATGGTGGTGGTCACGTAGACGGAACGCAAGAAGGTGCCCTTGGCCGCCTCGGGCTTGCTGGCCTCGAGGGCCTTGATGAAGGCCCGGATGTTCTCGGCGATCTTCTCCGGGGGGAAGCTCACCTTGCCCACAGGGGCGTGGATGGCCCCGGTCTTGTCGTTGCGGAACTCAATGCGGCCCGCCTTGATCTCCTTGATGATCTCCCCGATGTTGAAGCCCACGGTACCGGCCTTGGGGTTGGGCAAGAGCCCCCTCGGGCCCAGGATACGGCCCAGCTTGGAGCCCACGGCCCCCATCACGTCTGGAGTGGCCACCACGGCGTCAAAGTCCAGCCAGCCATCCAGGATCTTCTGGATGATCTCCTCACCCCCCACGTAGTCGGCCCCGGCCTCCTCGGCCTCCTTGATCTTCTCGCCCTTGGCGATGGCCAACACCCGCACCTGCCTGCCCAGGCCGTGGGGCAGGGAAACCGTGCCGCGCACATTCTGGTCGGACTTGCGGGGGTCAATGCCCAGCTTGGCGTGGACCTCCACGGTCTCGTCAAACTTGGCCGTGGCCAGCTCTTTCAAAAGCCGGGCAGCCTCGTCAATGGTGTAGACCTTGGCGGGATCCACCTTCTCCAAAAGGGCCCGGTAGCGCTTGCCGTGCTTAGGCATCCTTCACCTCCGGGGCACCCACCACCTCCACCCCCATGGAGCGGGCCGATCCGGCGATCATCCGGGCGGCGGCCTCCAGGTCGGTGGTGTTCATGTCGGGCATCTTTTGCTTGGCGATCTCCAGGACCTGCTGCCAGGTGATGCGGCCCACCTTCTCCCGGCCCGGCTTATGGGCCCCCTTCTCCAGTCCCGCCGCCTTGCGGATCAGGTAGCTGGCGGGCGGGGTCTTGGTGATGAAGGTGAAGGACCGGTCGGCGTAGATGGTGATCTCCACCGGGACGATGGCGTCGCCCATGTTGGCGGTGGCCGCATTGAAGGCCTTCACGAACTCCATGATGTTGGCCCCGTGCTGGCCCAAGGCTGGGCCCACCGGGGGTGCGGGCGTGGCCTTGCCCGCCGGCAACTGAAGTTTCACTACCGCAACGACTTTCTTCATTTTTCCCTCCTAGGCTCCCCCCAAGTTGGGGGTGCGAACGCCTCCTAAGCCTTGACCACCTGGGAGAAATCCAGCTCCACCGGGGTCTCGCGGCCAAAGATGGTGACCATGACCTTGACCTTCCCCTTTTCCGGGTTGATCTCGGTCACGGTGCCGGTAAAGTCCGCGAAGGGGCCGGAAACCACCCGCACCTGATCCCCTTCCCGGAAGGCCACCTGGGCCTTGGGGGCTTCCTTTTTGCCCAAAAGCCCCGACACCTCCAGGATGTGCCGCACCTCGTCCGGGGAAAGGGGGACCGGCCTGTGGCCTGCGCCCACAAACCCCGTGATCCCCGGGGTGCCCCGCACCACCTCCCAGGCCTCGTTGGGCTCCTCCTCATCCCCCAGGTCCATCTGCACGAACAGGTCCCCGGGAAAGAGCTTTTTCTTGACGACCTCCTTCTTGCCCCCCTCGCGGAGCTCCACCACCTCCTCCGTGGGGATCAGCACCTGGAAGATCTTGTCCTCCATACGGAAGGCCTTGACCCGCTTCTCCAGGTTGGCCTTGGCCTTTTCCTCCTGCCCCACGTAGGTGTGGACCGCGTACCATTCAATGCTCATCGCAAGAGTCCTACCAAGAAGCGGAAGACCAGATCGTAAAGCCCCAAGACCACCATGGCCACCAAGGTAAAGATGAGAATGGCCTGGGTACCCTCCACGATCTGCTCCCGCGTGGGCCAGGTGACCCGGGCAAGCTCGGCCCGGGCCTCCTGGAAGTAGCGAACAATCCGGGTAAACATCAGACCTTCACTTCCTTGTGCACCGTGTGCTTATCGCACCAAGGACAGTACTTCCGGAGTTCCAGCTTGCTGGTGGTGTTGCGCTTGTTCTTCTCGGTGGCGTAGTTGCGGCGCTTGCACTCGGTGCACTCCAGGAGGATTTTGATGCGGACTTCGCTGGCCATGGTTCACCCCCTTTCCCCAAAGAGGCGGCTATCCGCCCCTAGGATTACTCCAGGATCTTGGTGACCACGCCGGCGCCCACGGTCCGCCCACCCTCACGAATGGCAAACCGCAAACCCTCCTCCAAGGCCACCGGCTTGATCAGCTCCACCGTAAACGTCACGTTGTCCCCAGGCATCACCATCTCCACACCCGCCGGCAGCTCCACCACCCCCGTCACATCCGTGGTCCGAAAGTAAAACTGCGGCCGGTATCCCGTGAAAAATCCCGTGTGCCGGCCCCCCTCCTCCTTCTTCAAGATGTACACCGAGGCCTCAAACTTGGTGTGCGGCGTAATGCTCCCAGGCTTCGCCAGC
>NZ_CALLUR010000067.1:0-3588 GCF_938010445.1 uncultured Thermus sp. | reverse complement strand
AGGACTTTGCCCCTCATGCCCCCAGGGTGCCACGGGAAGGGTTACGCGGAGGGCCTGAGGTTACGCGAGGTTACGCGGGAGGCCAGCTATGGAACCCCTTCCGCGTAACCTCGCGTAACCTCCCCCCTGCTACCCTGAGGCTAACCCGTAAGGGGGTGAAGGAGATGCTCAAGGAAGTGCAGGAGGTCAAGGTCGGCGGCCGGACGCGGCGGGTCCACGTGAGGCCCTTCGCCTGGAACCTGCACGCGCCCACCCACATGGAGTGGACCCCGGACGGCAGGCTCCTGGTGGTGGAGCGCACCACGGGCAAGGTGAAGGACGTCACCAAGGGCGGGGACATGGAGGAGGCTAAGCCCTTCGCCTGGGGGCTCCAGGGGCCCTCCAGCATGTGCCCGCTGCCAGATGGTAGGTTTTTGATCACAGAGTTCTGGGGTGGGCGAATCAGAGACATCACACAAGGTGGAGACGCACGCAAATCTGATGTTTTAGCTGAGGGGCTACAGGCGCCATACAGTCTTGTTTACGATGAAAGGCGCCAAAAACTTTCTGTAACGGTCTCGGAGGGGCGCCGCTCCAGAGCTGATGTACTCATAGATCTCCAAACGGGACAAACGGAACCCTTGGTGAAGGATATACCTCTTTTCCCGCCTCCCGGTTTCGAAGATGTTTCGTCTCCCCCTGATGACCCCAAAAGGAAACGGGGTATAGCTGTCTTCGCTGGATGTAACGACTGGAAGAAAGTCAATCGTGTTCCCGAACTCCCCTATGGCTCACTTTTGACTGTCGCCGAGTACCTCTTGGGTGTACCTGATGCTGGAGGCCCCTTTACCTTCGGAGAACTCCTGGAACATCACTGCTTAGCTTCGGGTCTTAACTTTACGGGAGGAATGATAGACGACCCCCTGAACCCTGAGATAACTTACATCACACAGCCGTTACGGGGCTCGGTCATCGCTGTAAACGTTAGGGACCAGGGTGACTACCGACATCAGCCTCCCGTCGTTTCCGGGTTGCCGATGGTTTCCTGTGTCAGGATTTCGCAAAATGGCGAAAAAATGTTCGCTTGTTCTATCTCTGGCGGGGTGGTCTGGGTAATAGAGGGGTTTTCTCCACTTGAGGCATAAAGAGTCTGTTTTGGCTGAGGCCCTGAGCGACCTCGGGGCCTCCCTGGGCTTTAGCGCCCTCGCCCTGGAAGTGGCCCGCACGGGGGAAGCCTTATGGGTGGGCTTCTTCGCCGCCCTGGGCTACCTTACCCTAGGGCCTCTTCTCCTCCTCAGCCCCTGGGTGGAGCGGCGGGGCCTGGCCCGGGCTCTCCTGGAGTTGCGCCTGGCCCGGGGCCTCCTGTTCCTCCCCCTTCCCTTCCTGCCGCGGGAAGCCGCCCTCCTGGTCTTCTACGCTTACCCCCTTATGGTCCTCACCGACCTGGCCATCGTGGCCTGGGAAGGCCTCCTGGTGCGGAGAGGCCGGGACAGGCTGGCGGAAAGGAGCGGCAAGCTCTACGCTGCCTGGGAGGTGGGAGGGCTGGTGGGAGTCGGCCTCGGCCCCGCCCTCTTCGCCCTCCATCCCGCCCTCCCTTACCTCCTTGCCGCCGGGATCCTCCTCCTGGCCTGGGCCCTCCTCCGCCCCGCCCTCACGGGGGAGAAGGGGGAGAGGGAGGAGGCGACGAGGCCCGAGGCCTTGGTGCAGTCCCTCCGTCGCCTCCTGGCCTACGCCCCCCTCAGGCCCTATCTCCTCCTTTCCCTCCTCTTTACCCTGGCCCACGCCCTCACCACCGCCCTTCTGGGCCTTCTGGCCCTCCGGGCGGGCACCCCGGAAGCCCTCTTCGGCCTGGTCTTCGTGCTGCAAAGCCTGGGGTACACCCTGGGAAGCTACTTTGCCGGGCGGGTCCCACCGGCCCTGGCCTTTAGGCTGGGCCCATTAGGGGCAGCCCTCGGGGGGATGGGCTTTCTCCTGCCCTTTCCCCTCCTCCTCGCCGCCCCACCCCTCTTAGGCCTGGGGGTGGCCCTCCTCAGCACCCACCTGCGGGCGGTGCGGGGCTGGCTCCTGCCCAAGGAGGGCCTGGCCCCAAGCCTTGCCGCCATCCGGGCCCTCCTCTACGGGGCCGGGGCCCTGGGGGGCCTGGGGGCGGGGGTCCTGGGCAAGGGGAATCCAGCCCTGCCCCTCCTCCTAGGAGCCTTGGGATTCCTGGTCCTTCTTCCCTTCGCTTTAGGACCCCTCCACCCTAGGCGACTGGAGGCCTTAAGGCAAGAAGAAGCAGAGTAGGAATCTTGGACAAGGAGAATCTACCCCTTCTCGTTTTGGGCCCGTTTCCGGCCAGCCTGTAGGCGTATGACAATAGCCCTCCTCCTCTGGCTGGAGGCCTTCCGCCTCTTCGGGGCGGGGTTCTTCTACTTCGCCCACGCCGCCCTCACCGCTCTTGGGGCCTTGAGCCCCCTAGAGGCCAGCTTAGCCCTGGCCTTCCGTCTCCTGGCCGAGCCCCTCTTCGCCCTCTATGGGGGGCATCTGGCCGACCGGTGGCCCAGGGGAAGGCTCCTCCTCCTCCTGGCCGGGGGGCTCCTCCTCGCCCTCGCCCCCTGGGTGGGAAGGGGGTGGCGGTGAAGGCAGGCTAGGTCTCGCCGGCAAACGCGGCTCTGGGGCGCCGGAATGGGGCCTGTGGTAAAGTGAGAAGGGAATGGTAAAGTCCAGGGTAAGCAGTAAAGGGCAGATCACCCTCCCCAAGGCGATCCGGGAGGCCCTTGGACTCCGCCCCGGAGAAGAGGTGGTCTTTGAGCTCCGGGAAGGGGGGGCCTTCCTCCGCCCCCGGCGCCGCGTACCCCTGGAAGCCCTGCTCGGGCGCCTGAAGGGCAAGCGGGGGTTCCCCGGGGAAGAGGCAGAGAGGCGGGCGCGGGAGGAGGCGTGGGGGGAAGGGGCCTAAAGCCTTACTAAGAGACTGTCGTAAAAGTCCGCTATACTTGAAGGGTGGCTTCTACACGGAGATCTTACCCCAGCGACCTGTCGGACGCGGAGTGGGCCATCCTGGAGCCGTTGATCCCCGCCCCCAAGCCCGGTGGCCGACCCGCAAAGGTGCCGAGGAGGGAGATCGTCAGCGCCATACTTTACGTCCTGGAAAACGGCATCGGGTGGCGGGCCATGCCTCACGACTTGCCCCACTGGTCCACGGTCTACCACTACTTCCGCAAGTGGCAGAAGGAAGGGGTTTGGGAGAAGGTAGCTCAGGTTCTGGCCCGTCGTGACCGGGAGCGGGAAGGATGGTATGCCTCCCCGAGGGCCCTGGTCATGGGCCAGTGGGTGAAGACGGGGGAAAAGGGGGGCCCCGGGGACACGACGGGGCGAAGAAGGTCAAGGGGAGGAAGCGGCAGGTCCTGACGGACACGGGGGGCCGTCTCTTGAAGGCCTTTGTCCACCCGGCCAATGAGCACGACAAGTGGGGTGGGCAAGCGTCCCTTTTGGGGATAGACCTTTCCTTGTGGCCCCGGGTGCGCAAGCTCTTTGTGGACTGGGGCTACCGGGGTTTGCGGGAGGTGGCCAGGGGGCTGGGACTGGAGCTGGAGGTGGTGGCCCGCCCCCATGCGGGGGTGCGGGAGGGGG
>NZ_CALLUR010000066.1:0-4249 GCF_938010445.1 uncultured Thermus sp. | reverse complement strand
GTCCCGGTACCCCCCTTGGGGCACGGGGCGCACGCACCGGCCCTGCTGGGTCCTGTTGAACTCCACCACCAGGTTCTCCAAGGCGGCCTTGGGGGCTCCGCCGGTGAAGCCATGCCACAGCTCCGCCACCACCTTGGCCTTAGCGCACTGTTCCTTGATAACCTCCTCGGGCTTGGCCTGCTGGGCTAGGGCAACACCCAAAACCGCCATTAACAAGAGGGCTCTTCGCATACGCAAACCTCCAAGGAAGAGTATATGCCCTCCTTGGTCAAGCCTCGGTCAGGCTACTTAAGGCCCGACCGGGCGATACCCTGGATGAACTGGCGCTGGGCGAAGAAGTACCCCAGGATCACGGGTAGGATCACCAAGGTGCTGGCCGCCATCAAGGCCCCGTAGTCCGACCCGGCCTCGGAAACAAAGGCCTGCAGGCCCAGCTGCACCGTGCGCATCTCCGGGCTTTGGGTGACGATGAGAGGCCAAAGGAGGGCGTTGTAGGCCCCCAGGAAGGTGAAGATGCCGTAGGACACCAGTCCCGGAAGGCTCAAGGGCAGGGCGATGCGGAAGAGTTGGGTCAAGTAGCCCGCTCCATCTATACGGGCGGCATCAAACAGGTCCTGGGGCAAGGAAAGGTAAAACTGCCGGAGGAGAAAGATGCCAAACACCGAGGCCAGCCAGGGCACGATGAGGGCGTAGTAGGTGTCCAACCAGCCCAGCCTGGCCAAAAGCACGTAGTTGGGAATGAGGAGCACCTCCCCCGGCACCATCATGGTGGCCAGAATGAGAACAAACACCGCATCTTTGCCCGGGAAAGGGATCCGGGCCAAGGCAAAGGCCGCTAGGGCCGCCAGGAAGAGCCCTACGGCCACCTGGGTGAGGGCGGTGAAGAAGCTATTGAAGAAATACCGGCCCCACGGAGCCGCATACCAGGCCTCGAGGTAGTTGTGGAAAAGGTAGCCCAAGGCCCCAGGCACCGCATTCACCCACTCCAGCCGCCAGTCCTCCCCCTGGGAGCGGAGGGCATCGGGAGGGAGGGGAGGGTTCAGGGGTGCCTCTTTGGGCCAAAGGACCACCAGGGGCAAAAAGCGAAAGGCCTCCCCTGTGGTGTTGGTGAGCCGCACCCGCCAGGCCCCCTCCCGATAGACCACCTCCACCCGGGTACCCTCCGCCCGGGGGTCAAAGAAGGCCCCAGGGGTGCGGGGTATGAAGGCCTTGGGCGGCCGCCCCTTTTCTCCCGGGAAAACCAGTTCCACACTTCGGCCAGGCGCCAGCCCTCCCCAAAGCGGGCTATCCCCGAGCCTAGCCGCCTTAAGCCAGTTTCCCGGCTTCATGCGCTCGGGAACCCAGATGGGCTTGGCCTGCAAGGCTTCCTGCGGGCTTTTTAGGCTGGTGGCCAGCATCCAGTAGAAGGGAAAGGCCATGATCAGCCCTCCCCCCAGGAGGACCAGGTGCACCAACAGGGAGGTGGGTTTAAATCTCATAGTTCACCCGCCTTTCCAAAATCCGCCTCTGGATCAAGGTGAGCCCCAGGATCAGAAGGAAGGTCACCATGGCGATGGCGCTGGCGTAGGAGAAGTCCGAGTCGCGGAAACCTTTGTTGTAGAGGTAAAAGGCCAAGGTCAAGGTATCCTGCAACACCCCACCCGTGGGCGTGAGCACATAGACCTGGGTGAAAACCTGAAAGGCCCCGATGAGCCCCAGGGTAAAGAGAAAAAAGGTGGTGGGGGAAAGAAGCGGCCAGGTGATGAGCCAATGCTTCTGCCAGAAGCTCGCCCCATCCAGCTCCGCCGCCTCGTAGTACTCCTTGGGGATGGCCTGGAGCCCAGCCAAAAGGATCACCACCTGGTAGCCCAGAAAGTGCCAGACGCTCATGACCATGATGGCCACAAAGGCCAGGCTGGGTCCCGCCCAAAACCCCTGGACCTGGATCCCAAGGGGCTCGAGGAGAAGGGCGAAAACCCCCTTCGGGGTGTTCAACCAGTCCAGGCCGGGGGTACGGAGAAGCCAGTTGAGAAAACCAAACTCCGGGTGGTAGATCCAACGCCACACCGCCGCCGCCGCCGTGAGGGCGGTGATGTAGGGAAGGAAGTACAGGGTGCGATACAGGCCCAAAAAGGCCACCTGGGTATTCAGGAGAATGGCCACCACGGTGGCCAGGAGAAGACCCACCGGCACGGTAAACGCCACGTACCAGAAGGTGTTTCCCAAAGCCCTCCAGAAAAGCGGGTCCTGGAGAAGGATACGGTAGTTTTCCAGCCCGGAAAAGGCAGCGGGGCGCAGGAAGTTGACCCGCTCAAAAAGGCTTAGGTAGAAGGCGTAAAAGGTGGGAAAGACTTGCCAGATGAGAAGAAGGGCTAAGGCGGGCCACACCAAGGCCCAGCCATACACGGCGCCCTGCTCCTTCTCGCTCAAACCCCGGCCAAAGATAAGGGCGAAGAGCAAGGGCACCAAGAAGGCCGCCGGTGGGAACCAGTAGGCCATCAGGCCAAGGGCTAAGAGGGCGTGGCGCCAGCCAAAACGAACCCCCCAAAGGACCAAAAGGGCATACACTCCAAGCCCTACCCCCACCCAAGCCTGGGGGAGAAACCCCAACCGGGCAGCATAGACCCCTAGACCCAAAAGCGCTCCCCAGGACAAGACCGCATGGAGGGGAAAGGTCCGCATCCCGTGCCGGAGTATACCAACCCCTCTAGGATAGGGGCATGTGGACCTTGACCCTGGACACCGCCACCCCTTACCTCTCCCTAGGCCTTTTCCGGGGCGACGAGGGCATTGGCCGGATCGTGCGCCTAGGCAGGAGGCATGAGGAAGCGCTTTTTCCCATCTTGGACGGGCTTCTCGGCGAGGTGGGGGCGAGGAAGGAGGAGATAGGCACCGTGGTCCTGGGAGAGGGTCCCGGGTCGTACACAGGCCTGCGCATCGCCTTAGCCGCGGGCTTAGGCATCGCCATGGCCCACGGGGCCCAGGTGTACGGGGTGAGTTCCCTCCTCGCCGCCTGCTGGCCCTTCTTGGAGGAAGGCGGTCCTCCCCTCACCGCCCTTTTCACCGCCAGAAATGGGCTCTACTACGGGGCCACCTACGCCAGGCGCGAGGGAAGGCCCCTTGTGGTCCAACCTCCCCGGAAGCTGAAACACTCGGAACTGCCCCAAGAAGGCCTCCTCTTGGACGCCCCTCCCGACCCCCGGGCCCTTTACGAGCTCCTCCCCTTCGCCCAAAAAGGGGTGGAGCCGGCATACCTGTAAGGGGCTCAGCGCAAGAGAAGCCTTAGCCCCTTCCTGACCTCCCGGTCTCCCTGCCTTGCCACCACCTCGAGCCTCAGCCCCTTCGCCAAAGGGGGGCCTAAGGGCTCCGCGAGGCGGACCAGGGCATCGTCTAGGACCAACTCCCTTCCATACACCCTATCCCCTATGGGGGCTAGGGCCAAGGCCTCACCCGTGGGCAGGAGGAGGAAGACCCCCTCTGCGGGAAAGCGAACCCTCGCCGTAACCCTCACCACCTCTTTGGGGGAAGCCCTGGGAGGGGTGAGGCTTACCTCCAAAAGCTCCCTTCCCTCGTCCAAAGGGAGGAGGAGATCCCGGGAAAAACCCAGCTCCCCCCTTAACCTTAAGGCTAGGGTCCCTTGGGCCTCCCAAGGAACCTGGAAGGTGAAGGTATGGGCCCCTTCCCGGACCACCCCCTCCTCCACCACCCCTCCCTCCCCCAGGGAGAGCCAAAGCTTCCCCTTAACGCCCTGGACCTCCAGGCGGACCTCTTCCCCTGGAGCAGGCCTTGGGGGAAAGAAGCGCACCCCTATGGGAGTGGCCTCATCCACCGCCTCCTTGGGCTTGTGGCGAAAGGAGAGGGTCACAGGGGTTTCCTCTAAGGGGTGCAGGGGCACCTCCAGGGCCCCTTCCGCCTCCCCCTCTGGGAGGGCGTCAGGCAGAAGCCTATAGACCCCTGGGGGGACCACCGCCTGCCCCCCGCAGGCCACGTAGGCGGTAACCCCTCCCCATAGATAGGCCCCCTTCCCCCCTTGCCCCATGCAGATCAGGCGGATGCGAGAAGCGGGCGGGAGTTCCACGGAAAGGGGGGACTCCCAAGGACCAGGACCCACCTCCACCTGGGAGGGGAAGGCCAGGGTATTGGGGGGAGGAAGGACCTCCACCTTACCCCCCTGCCGGGGGAGGAAGATGCGGAAGCGTCCCTCAGCGTCCGACATGGCCAAGGTCCCTTCCACCCCCCGGGCCACCACCCGACTGGAGGCCAAAGGCCT